>CAUVFG010000001.1:0-45554 GCA_963551125.1 uncultured Selenomonas sp.
CTCGACCTCGCTCTCTTTCCTGAATCAACTGGTTCAGCTCCTCATGCCGCGCGATGCGTCAGGAACAGCCACAGCCCCGCCGCCGACGAATGTGAATATGCAGGGCATAGGCTCTTCCAATGCAACTGTGCCACCGACTGATGGGCAGGAGGCACGGATTGCTTCGTCTGCGCAAAATATGAACGTTCCACTCTTAGAGGACGTACTGCCTGAGCAGCAGATGGCGCACACACAGATGGGGACGGAAACGGAAGCATTGGCAAAGAACAATACGTCTGCTGCTGCCCGACAGGCGACGAATATGCCGGAGGAGAACGTCGGAAAGGTTGCGGGTGAATCCCCTGCACCGTCGAATCCGTCTCCTGCGCAGAATGCACAGACCACCTCTAATGAGACAGGCAGCGCACAGAAAGCAATGGTGAACGAGCTTCCTGGAAATGCACAGAAAAATACGATGACCGAGCCGACCCAAACGGGGATGTTCGCTGACCGTGGGCAAAACTCTGCTCCTTCGGCGGGGAATATCAATA
Organism: uncultured Selenomonas sp.; assembly: GCA_963551125.1. Lineage (GTDB taxonomy): Bacteria > Bacillota > Negativicutes > Selenomonadales > Selenomonadaceae > Centipeda. The sequence continues at coordinate 531 of CAUVFG010000001.1, forward strand.
CGAATGCGCAGGTCGGCAAAGAGCCTACAAATCCTATGGCGCAGCAGGGAGATCCTGGCGCCGCAGCAGAAAACAAAACTGCCTCGGAAGTGGGGGCGCGAACGTCTTCAAACGTCGAGGTGCAGCCGCAGTCCGCGAAATCTGCTGCGCAGGGAGAAGCTGCTGCACAGCCCACACGTTCACAGACAGGCGCTGAGGCGCAGCCGCAACCCGCAAGATCCGCTCCACAGGGAGAGGCAACGGCGCAGACCGCACGCCCGAAGACGGGAGCCGAGGCAGAACTTGTCAATGCAGCAAAATCTCCGCCACAATCCGCCGCCCAGATGAAGTCCCCGGAGATGCAAAACGTGATTCCGCGCTTCTTCACACAGACGATGGAGAACACGCCGCAGACGATGAACGTCCTGCGGAATCTCGCACAGTCGCTTCTCCAAAATGAGAATCTGAACCCGAAAGAGACACTGCTGCTGCAAAACTTTGTCAGCGGACGCGGTCAAACGCTCAGCGAGGGGGATGCAAAGCAGCTCCAACAGCTCATCCAATTAACCCGGCAGAATATCCCGGGAACCGTGCGTCAGGCAGCACTTGAACAGCAGATGCCCGACCTCCCACGCCTTTGGGCATTCATGCAGATGGCGGACATTGTAAAGACGCGCAGGATGACGGCAGAGCAGTACAAGCGTGCGGGTAGGGATGTCGCGGCACTTGCCCTCACCATGCGCAACGCACTTGAGGGCGAGAATGCCGCCCCACAGCCGGGGCAGCGCTCGATGAATTTCGTCATGCCGCTCTTCATGGGGGCATCCGAATATCCCGCCTACATCCATGTTTACGATGAGACAAAAAAGGATGAGGAAACGGATCTCGTCAAGAAGGAGACATGGCTGCGTATCTGCGTGCTCACAGACAATATCGGCACGGTGGAGCTCATCAATCGCATCTACGAGGAAAATCACGTGGATATGCGGCTCTACTTCACCGATGCTGACGCCGCATGGGAGTTCCGCAACGCGCTCGACAGCATACGGGAGACGGCGGACGGTACATCCCTCGTCATCGAGGGCATCCAGATCGGCGCCATCGGTGAGCGGCGTTTCTTTACAAACTGACGGAGACAAGTACGTGCTTCCCGCTTGACGGAGAACGCTGCTCCTCGGTATAATATGAGCGAATAAATAGCAGTCACAAGGATGGGTGAGAGATGGCAGAACATTGGGATCAGGACACTTCGCCTGTCGATGATATGCCGGCGTCAGAGGAACAGCGCGCGGTTGCGATCAAATACGATGTGAAAAACGACCGTGCCCCGCGCGTGACGGCAAAGGGGCGCTCGCTCGTCGCCGACCGCATTCTCGCGGAGGCAAAGAAGAACGGAATCCCTGTCTACCAGAACAAATCCCTCGTCAATATGCTGATGGCGCTTGAGATTGACCGCGAGATTCCGCCGGAACTCTATCGCACGATTGCAGAGATTCTCGCACATGTCTATCGCATTGACCGCCATGCGGGTGAACGGAGACTGTCATGAGCAGTAAGGCTCTCGGCGATCAGGGCGAATCTTGTGCTGCAGAGTATCTGCGCCGACAGGGCTGCCGCATCCTCACACGCAATTATCGGTGTAAGATCGGCGAGATTGACCTCATTGCGGACGATCATGGGACGCTCGTCTTTGTCGAGGTGAAAACGCGCAGCAGCGTACGTTATGGAACACCTGCGGAGGCAGTTCATTACAGAAAACGTCAGAAGATCATACAGAGTGCGTATTGGTATCTGCGTGAGCATTGTATGGAGCACGCACACTGTCGCTTTGATGTGCTCGAGGTCTATGCAGCCGGAAGCGCATGGACGGTACACGCAATTAAGAACGCATTTGAAGCATAGCTTTTGGATGGCGGACATTCCTACGGAGTGTCCCATCTTTTTTATTTTTGCAAAAATTGAATCACATCCGCGAGTATGCTATAATGGGAATCATAGTATGCGGCATGTGGAAGCCGCGATAGGGAGGTATCATCTTGAATGTTGCAAAGCCGATCTATGTCATCGGGCACCGCAATCCGGATACAGATTCCATTTGCTCTGCGGTCGGATACGCACATCTGAAACAGGCGATGGGCGTCAATGCCGTTGCGGCACGTGCCGGTAAGGTGAATAAGGAGACGAAGTTCGCACTTGAGTATTTCCATGTCGAGCAGCCGCTCCTCATTCCCGATCTCTATCCGCGCGTCAAGGACATTGCGATGGACTGCAAGATTGTCGTCCGTCAACACGACACCCTGCGCAATCTCGGCGAGGTGCTGCGCGAGAACGATCTGCGCTCGATCCCCGTGACCGACAGCAAGGGCATCCTCGTCGGCATCGTTTCGGTCAGTGATCTTGCAAAGCGCTATTTCCAAGAGCTCGGCATGACGAATCTCTCGGATATGCGTGTGCGCTATCGCGACATCATCCGCGCGACGGACAGCAACGTGCTCGTTGCCGGGGAAGAGGGCGAGACGATCAAGGGACAGATCCGCATTGCCGCCGGCAGCGTGGAGACCATCTACAAACTCATCAAGGAAAACGACATTGTGCTTGTCGGCGACCGTCGGACAGAGACGATTCTCGCCTGCATTCAGCAGGGCATCGCCTGCCTGATTGTGACAGGCGACGGACGCGTGCCCGCAGAGGCACTCGAAGAGGCGGAGGCACGCGGGATCTTTGTGCTCTCAACCCCGTATGACACCTATACGGTGGCACGTCTCATCAATCAGTGTGTGCCGGTTCGGCGCATCATGCACGACAACCCCGTCTGCTTTAAGCCTCTTGACCTTCTCTCGGACATCAAGGGAACGATGGAGGAGACGAATTTCCGCAACTATCCCGTCCTCGAGAACGGGCGCATCGTAGGTCTTGTGAGCCGTGACCGCCTCGTCGTATCGGAGCCGGCGCAGGTCATCCTCGTGGATCACAACGAGCGCAATCAGGCGGTCGAGGGCATCGAAGAAGCGAAGATCATCGAGATCATCGATCATCATCGATTCGGTGGCATCAGCACGAGTGAGCCGATCTACACGCACGCAGAGCCGGTCGGCTGCACGGCGACGATCATCTCCAACATGCACTGGCAGAACGACATCGACATCCCGCCGTCGATTGCGGGACTCCTGCTCTCCGCTATTATTTCGGATACCGTACTGTTCAAGTCTCCGACCTGCACCCCGAAGGACAAGAAGGCGGCAGAGCGGCTCGCGGACATTGCAAATGTTGATCTCAATGCTTATGGTCTTGAGATGCTCAAGGCGGGCTCCAGCATCGGCAATATGTCGCCGATGGAGATTGTCCGCAACGATCTCAAGGAGTTCACCATCGGTGCATATCGTGTGATCGTGAGCCAGACCTCCGTCATGGATACGAAGGAAATCATGGCGAAGGAGGACGAACTCCTCGCTGCGATGAAGAGCATCTGCGACTCCGAAGGGTTTGACCTGAGCCTCGTCATGATTACAGACATCCTCGAGGAGGCGACCTATCTGCTCTTCACGGGCTCGCCACGCACGCTGATCGGCGAGGCATTCCGCAAGGATACGAGTGGAACGCATCTCTATCTGCCCGGGGTCATGTCGCGCAAGAAGCAGATCATCCCGCCGCTCTCAGAGGCGGTCAAGCGAATCAAGACATAACATTATATCCTATGACGGCAGGGGCGGAGTTGGCCAGATGTGGCGGCCCCGCCTTTCTTATTGCAGGAAAATTATTGCAGGAAAAGGAGTTTTCATGGATCTATTTCAGGGGCTGAACGAGCCACAACAAAAGGCCGTTGCCTGCCTTGAGGGGCCTCTTCTCATCGTGGCGGGCGCCGGCTCCGGCAAGACGCGTGTACTGACCTTCCGCATTGCAAACCTCTTGGAGCAGGGGGTTCCGCCATACCGTATTCTTGCCATCACCTTCACGAACAAGGCGGCGCGTGAAATGCGCGACCGTGTGGACACACTGATCGGGGACGCTGCGCACGATGTCTGGCTGAGCACGTTCCACTCCTTCTGTGCCCGTTTCCTGCGCATGGAGATCGAGCAGCTCGGCACCTATGCGAAGAACTTCGTCATCTATGATTCCTCGGATTCTAAGGCATTGATCCGCGAGTGTCTGAAGGAACTGAATATCGACGAGAAACACACGGCACCGGGCGCCGTCCAGTCGCATATCTCGGATGCAAAGAACCGCCTGCTCGATGTCAAGGCATTCACGGCACAGGCAACGGATTTCTTTGCAGAGCAGGTGGCAAAGATCTACGAACTTTACCAGTCGAAGCTGCGCGCAAACAATGCACTGGATTTTGACGATCTGCTCATGCTGACGGTGGAGCTCCTCACGAATAATGCCGAGGTACGTGAGAAATATCAGAAGAAATTTCACTACATCCTCGTGGACGAGTATCAGGACACGAACGGCGCGCAATACGCGATTACAAAGCTGCTTGCCGAGGGACATCGCAATATCTGCGTCGTGGGCGATGCGGATCAGTCGATCTACGGATGGCGCGGCGCGGATATGCGGAACATCCTGAACTTCGAGCGCGACTATCCCGAGGCAACGGTGATCCTGCTCGAACAGAACTACCGCTCGACCAAGAACATCCTCGCGGCGGCGAATGCCGTGATTGAGAACAATTTGACGCGCAAGAAAAAGGAACTATGGACGGACAATCCGACGGGCGACCTTATTACCGTCTATGAGGGTGGGACGGAGAAGAACGAGGCTGCCTTCATCGTGCGCGAGGTGGAGCGGCTGCATACGATGTTCAACGCGAAATACGGCGATATTGCCATCCTCTACCGCACGAACGCCCAGTCCCGCAACATTGAGGAAGCGTTCTACGCGACGGGGATTCCGTACTCCATGGTCGGCGCTGTGCGCTTCTATGACCGCCGCGAGATCAGGGACATCATCGCCTATCTGCGCGTGATCTACAACCCGCGCGATACGCTGAGCCTCCTACGCATCATCAACGTGCCGAAACGCGGACTCGGTCAGACCACGCTTGGGCGCATGATGGAGAAGGCGGCGGAATATCGCATCTCCCTTTTTGAACTCATCACGGACGAGCAGCTCCTCAGCACGATTCCAAAGCTCTCTGCAAAGGTAAAATTCGAGCTTGAGGATTTCTCCGCCCTCGTCTTCACCTATATGGGACAGCTTGGAACGCGCCCCCTGCACGAAATCGTCGAGGACATCATCGAGGAGTCGGGCTATGCCGCCGCACTCGAGGACGATCCGAAGGAGGACAATCGCGACCGTCTCGAGAATCTGCGCGAGTTTATCAGCGTTGCAAAGAACTTCGAAGACGGCGCAGCAGCGGGCGAGAACGGACTGGAGGATTTCCTCGCACAGATCTCGCTCATCTCCGACGTGGATGAGACGGAGCAGTCGGAGGGCAGTGTGACCCTCATGACCTTCCATGCGGCAAAGGGACTGGAATTCCCGACCGTCTTCATGGCGGGCATGGAGGAGGGGCTCTTTCCGCATTCACGCACCCTGCTCGACGATACAGAGATCGAGGAGGAGCGGCGTACCTGTTACGTCGGCATCACGCGTGCCGAACGACGCCTCTATCTCACATATGCGCATCAGCGCACAATCTACGGGCGGACGGAGATCTCGCGTCCCTCACGCTTCCTCGCGGAGATTCCGGAGGAACTCATCGAACGCAAGACGGCAGATTCCTTTGCCGACGTGGGGGGGGCACACGGACGCTCCGATGTCTGGGGACGCGGCTCCGGCGGCGGGCGGCGCTCCTATCTGCCGCCTCCGCCGCAGCATACGGCAGAGGACGGGAGCGTCATCCGTCCCGACACGGAGGCGAAGTTCACGGCTGGGGATGCCGTGCGCCACAGCAAATGGGGAGACGGTCGCATTGTTGCAATCAGCGGCGCGGGCGAGGACGCAGAGCTGACGATTGCGTTCCCGGGCGAAGGGGTCAAGAAATTTATACAGAAGTATGCACCGATTTTGAAGCTGTGAGGAAGATATGAGCGACATTGTGGATATCAAGAGCGAGCTCGCGGAGCTGCGGAAGAAGATCCGAAAATATTCTAAGCAGTATTATGACGCGAATGCATCGGATATTTCCGACTATGACTTCGATATGCTCATGCAGCGTCTGAAAGCAATCGAGGCGGAGTATCCGGAGCTCATCACGAAGAACTCGCCGACACAGAAGGTGGGCGGGTCGGCGCAGCGCGAGGTCGGCGTACTCGTTCCGCATGATGTTCCCATGCTCTCATTGCAGGACGTGTTCAGTGAGGAGGAAATACGCTCCTTTGTCGATGGGATTCTGTCGCATTTCCCGACAGCGGAATTCGTCGTCGAGGAGAAGATCGACGGGCTCTCCCTCGCGCTTCGCTACGAAAACGGCGTGTTTACGCGCGCCATCACGCGTGGCGACGGAACGGTGCAGGGCGAGGATGTCACGCTGAATGCGCGCGAAATACGTGACGTTGTAGAGAAGCTGTGTGAACCTGTTTCATACTTCGAGGTGCGCGGTGAGGTCTATATGGAGCGTGCGGCATTTGCCGAGGTCAACGAGCGGCAGGAACTTCTCGGACTGAAGCCGTTTGCCAACCCGCGCAACTGCGCGGCGGGGACGTTGCGTCAGCTGGACGCGCGCGTGACGCGCGAGCGCAGACTCTCGATGTTCGTATTCAATTTGCAGCGCGCGGAGGGGCATACATTCTCCTCGCATACAGAGGCATACGATTTCATGCACGCACAGGGGATCAAGATCATTTCCAATTATCGTGTCTGTCATACGGCGGACGAGGTCTGGAAGGCAATCAGAGAGATCGGCGCGCGGCGCGGGGAGCTGCCCTACGACATCGACGGCGCGGTTGTCAAGGTCAATGACTTTGCCCAGCGTGCCGAGCTCGGTGCAACGGCAAAGGCACCGCGCTGGGCGATTGCCTACAAATACCCGCCCGAGGAAAAGGAGACCGTTCTGCGCACCATCGAGCTGTCCGTGGGACGCACAGGGCGCATCACACCGACAGCGGTGTTCGACCCCGTGCAGCTCTGCGGCACGCGCGTCGAGCGTGCAACCCTGCACAATCAGGACTATATCGACAGTCTGGACATACGGATTGGCGACACGATCCTTGTCTACAAGTCGGGTGAGATCATCCCGCGCGTGAAAGCGGTCATCAAAGAGAAACGCCCGCAGACAACGGAGCCGTATCTGATCGGTGACCGCTGTCCCGTCTGTCATTCCCATGCCGTACGCGAGGCGGATACGGCGGACATCAAATGTCAGAACCCCGCATGCCCCGCACAGGTGGAGAACCATATCCTGAACTTCGTCAGCCGCAATGCAATGGATATCAAGGGCTTTGGAGAATCTGCCGTCATTGCGCTGACGCACGCAGGCTATCTGCACGATATTGCAGATATATATTCACTGCATCTACATCGAGATGTGCTGATTGCGTCCGGCATCATCGGTCGTGAAAAGAGCGTGGACAATCGTCTTGCCGCCATCGAGGCGAGCAAGGCGAATACGCCGGATCGACTGCTCACGGGACTCGGGATCTCCGGCATCGGACGCGCGGCAGCACTCTCGCTCATGCAGGCATTTCCCTCCATTGATTCCCTGCAGGAGGCGGCGTGCTCAGACCCCGAAAAGATTCGCGCTGTCCCCGATATGGGCGAGATCAGCGTGCAGAAGCTCACAGAGTTCTTCGCATCGGATTCGGGAAAGGCTCTACTCGACAAATTCCGCGCGGCGGGTGTGAACTTTGTGAGTGCGCCCCTTGTGCGCGCAGGAACGGCACTTGCGGGAAAGAGTTTCGTCATTACGGGGACGCTGCCGACGCTCTCGCGCGAGGAATGTGCTGCTCTGATTACGTCCCATGGCGGCACGGTCAAAGGCTCTGTATCGAAGAAGACAGACTATCTTGTTGCGGGCGAAGCAGCAGGGAGTAAACTGCAAAAAGCGGAAGATCTTGGCATCCCCATCTTGGATGAGGCCTCACTCAGGGATATGATTGGGACAGAATGAAAGGATACCACATGAAACTCAGCAGATATATTGATTCCTCACCGCTGAATCCTGCGATGACCTCCGACGAGGTACGTGCGGCAATCATGGAAGCAGTAGGGCAGGAATGCTGCTCGGTCTGCGTGCAGCCGGCGGATATTCCTCTCGCTGTCCGTCTTTGTCGAAATACCGATACGCGCGTCTGCACCGTACTCGACTTTCCGCATGGGAAAGCGCCCGCCGCGGTCAAGGAAATAGAGGCACGCTACTATATGGAGTACGGTGCCGAAGAATTGGACATGGTGATGAACTATGGGCTTGCCCGCTCCGGACAGTGGGAAGAGGTCGAGGCGGAAATACGCGCCGTTGTCAGTGCAGCGCATGCGAGGAATGTGATCGTGAAGGTGATCTTCGAGGCGAGCCAGCTCTCGCCGGAGGAGATCGCGCGTGCAACAGAGGTCAGCATCACGGTGGGGGCGGATTTCGTCAAGACTGCAACGGGATTCTTCGGCACGGGTGCAACGGAAGAGCAGCTGCGCATCATGCTGGATACGGCACGCGGACGCTGTAAAGTCAAGGCTTCGGGCGGTATTCGGGACTATGCGACGGCGAAGAAGTTTTTGGACATGGGCGTCGAGCGTCTCGGCATCGGCAGTTCGTCCGTCGCAAAAATTCTTGCCGAAGAAGCAGCTTCATAATATGAGATGAGGGAATGCGATGCGGTTCATTCATACGGCAGACTGGCATTTGGGAAAACTCTTCGGACAGCGGCACATGACAGAGGATCAGGCATATGTGCTGGAGGAGCTCCTCGCATTGTGCAAGGATGTACGCCCCAATGCGCTCGTCATCGCGGGGGATGTCTATGACCGTGCCATCCCGCCGCCGGAGGCAGTAGAGCTTTTCAACCACATATTGACACGGCTGGCAGAGCAGGGAATTGCCGTGCTCTTCATTTCCGGAAATCATGACAGTGCTGTGCGCCTCGGCTTTGGCGCACAGCTTCTTCGTGCGTCCGGCATCTATCCTGCGGGCGTTGTGCGCGCCAATGAGCCGCCCGTCGTACTCTCGGATGACTTCGGCCCCGTGTACTTCTCGCTCATTCCCTATGGAGATCCGCCCCATGTGCGCGCGGCATTCTCCGTGGAGGAGGCACTTTCGTTCGACACGGCGCTCGCAGTGCAGATCGCGGCGGCACGCGCGCAGATTCCACCCTCGGCACGCAGTGTGGCGGTGGCGCACGCCTTTGTCATTGGCGGGCAGGTTTCGGAGTCTGAGCACGCGCTCTCCGTCGGTGGCAGCGATCAGGTGAGCGCAGAGAACTTCTCCGCATATTCCTATACAGCGCTCGGACATCTGCATGCACCACAGCGCGCAGGAGCGGAGAATGTACGATACGCGGGCTCTCTCTTAAAATACTCCTTTGATGAAGCCCGCCAAAAAAAGGGGGTTGAGCTCGTAGAACTGGATGCAGAGGGAATGGCATCCCACACATTCTATCCGCTGACGCCACGTCATGATGTCCGCATCGTGCGCGGCGTGATGGACGAGATTATGACGGATGAATTCGATCCGCTCTCACACGATGACTATATCTGTGTGGAACTGCTCGATACCGATGCCGTGCTCGCCGCACATGAAAAACTGCGCAGAATCTATCCGAATCTCTTCACCATCACGCGCCCGAATATCAACGTCAACCGCCTTTCCTCCACAGAACGCACCTATGAACGCACGAAATCCGACCTGCATCTCTTTTCCGATTTTTTTGCAGAGGTGACAGCCACAGATATGACAGAAGCAGAACGGGACGAACTCATTCGTATCATTGATTCGATGGAGCAGGAGGCGCGTGCAGAATGAGACCTCTGAAACTTCGCTTACAGGCATTCGGCTCCTATGTTGAGGAGCAGGTACTGGACTTCGAAACGGCACTGGCAAATGCACCGTTCGTCCTTATTCACGGTGCAACGGGAACGGGAAAAACAACAATATTGGATGCGATTGTATTCGCATTGTACGGCGAATCCAGCGGCAATGTGCGTGAGGGGTCAACATTTCGCTCCTCCGACGCACCAGCGGATCGCATCACAGAGGTGGAGTATGTCTTTGCGCTCGGACGCCGTCGCTATCGCGTCCTGCGCTCACCGACATATGAGCGCATGTCACGCGGGAAGATGACGCGCCGTCCGCCGACAGGTCAGCTCTACCGCCTCTCTGACGAGGGGGAGGATGGCGATGAAGTTCTGCTTGATTCCAATGTAACCGAGGTATCGAAACGAATTGGCCGGCTCATCGGCTTTGATGCGGATCAATTTCGTCAGGTCGTTCTGCTGCCGCAGGGACAGTTTCAGCGTTTTCTGCTTGCCGAGGTCAAGGATCGCAGTGCCATCATGCAGCGCATCTTTCGCACGGAGCGTTATCAACGCATCGAGGATGCTCTGCTGCAGGAGTCTCTGCAGCTTGAGCGCGCGGCAGATGAGGAGCGTGCGCGCATCGATCAGATGCTGCACGGGGAGAATCTCGGCAGCCTCGAAGAGCTGCGTACGCGCGTCACCGAACTGAGTGCGGTGATTGACAGCCATGCCGCAGAGATCAAGGTACTGGAGGAGAAGCAGCGCGCGGCGCGCCGCGCACGTGAGTTGGGGACGGCGGCACAGCAAAAACTACAGGAGCTTGCCGAGGCACAGAAACGCTTTGGGGAAAAGCAGGCACAGGAAAAATCGGTCGCAGATTTTCGCATACTTCTGGAACGCGCGCAGCGTGCGCAGCCCGTCATCTACAAGGAGCATGCAGCAGTGCAGGCAGCGGAGCAGGAGAAGACGAGAGCGGGGGAGCTGAAGGAAGCCGCCCTGCGTCTGACTGCGGCACAGATGGCGCTCCATACGGCAAAGGAGGCGCTGAAGGCAGCCGAGGAAGCCGAGCCGGAGCGCACGAAAAAAACGGAGCGCATTCAGTTGCTCTCGAACTATGCGGAGCGTGCCCAAAAACTTCGGGACTGCCGCGCATCGGCAGAGCAGCTGCGCGCGTATGCAAAACATCTCGAAGAGGAAAAAAAGGCAGCTGCAGATGCCATTGAGAAGCTGACAGCTGAGTGCAAGGAGAATGAGGAGCGCATTGCCGCACTTGAAAAGCTATTGGCAGGAAAGGAGGCGTTCCGACATGAGCAGGATCGCCTGAAACGCTGCCAGAGTGCCGCAGCCCGTATCACTGTGCTGACCGCGCAGGAATCGGAGCTGCGCACGCAGCAGGAAGAGGCGCAGCAGACTGTGAAGGACACGTCGGAGCATCTGGCGGAAGCCAAGACAAAGCTGCGGCAGATGCAGACGCTCTACAATCTCGGCAGCGCGGCGCGCCTTGCCGAGACGCTTGCAGACGGTACACCGTGTCCCGTCTGCGGCGCACTGTCTCATCCCAGCCCTGCGATGCACGCAGAGGACATCCCCTCCGAGCAGGAGGTGGAGTCCTGTGCAAAGGCGGTGGATGCTGCCGAACAGAATGCAGAGAAAGCAGCACGAAAGCTGGAAGAGGCAAAAGAGAAGTACGCGCGCATAAATCAGAGCCGCACACAGGACCAGGGACTTCTGGATGAACTTCTGGGTTCTGATACAATCGAAGGAATGGTGCAGCGGACAGGGCAGCACGACGCGCAGTTAAGACAAGCCAAAAAGGAACATACGGAGCGAGCGGCGCAGCGCGGCGCGCAGCAGCTACGGCTTGAAGCACTGCACGCGGAGCAGGAGAAGCAGAATGCCGATGCACAGAAGCAGCGCGACCTTCTGCGTACGCGCGAGGGAGAGCAGTCGGCGCTTGAGGCAGAGCTTCCTGAGGAATATCGTGACTACGCGAAGATCGCCCCCGAAATTCGGCGGCTGACAGAGGAGGTCGCACAGCGAAAACGCGCATACGATGCGGCGCGGGAAAAGGAGAAGGAGACCGCTGCTGCCCGTGCAGGTGCAAAGAGCGCACATGCTGCCGCACAGCGCGCCCACACAGAGTCGGTGCATACAGCACAGACGGCGAAGAGCGAATATGACGCTGCGCTCGCACAGGCGGGATTCTCCTCCGAGGAGGAATATCATGCGGCAATCGCGGACAACTGGGCGGACAGCAAGCATTTGGAGAAGGTACAGAAGAGGATCAACGCCTATGAGACCGACTACAAGACCGCAGCAGAGCTGCTGAACACGGCAAAAAAAGCCACAGAGGGGTTGACGCCTCCCGATATGGCTGCGCTCACGGCGGCAGAGGCAGCCGCCGATCAGGCGGTGCGCGATCAGGCGCGGGAGCAGGGCATCCGCACGGAGCGGCGGGACGCACTCACGCGCATGATGAACGAGATCGATGTGCTCGAGAAGGCGGGGGCGGCGCGTGCAGAGCGATACCGCGTCATTGGCAGACTTGCGAATGTGGCGGCGGCAAAGGCGCCCTATCAGGTGCATTTCCAGACCTACGTTCTGCGCTCGATCCTGAGCGATGTCATCGAGGCGGCGAATGCGCGTCTCATCGTAATGAGCCGTGGTCGCTATCGCCTCATCCACGGCGAGGGCGGACACAAGAACAAATGGTGGGGACTCGAAATCGACGTATTCGATGAGTACACGGGTCTGCCGCGCGTCTCACGCACGTTGTCCGGCGGGGAGACCTTTCTCGCGTCACTCGCTCTGGCGCTTGGTCTTTCGGATGTTATCCAGCACTATGCGGGCGGGATGCACCTCGACATGATCTTCATTGACGAGGGCTTCGGCTCGCTTGACAGCGAGACGCTCGACGTTGCCATCCGTGCCCTGCTCGAGGTGCAGCAGGAGGGAGGGCGGCTTGTTGGGATCATCTCGCACGTCGAGGAACTGCGCGCGCGGATTCCCGTTCATCTCGAGGTCACACGCACGGCGAACGGCAGCATGGCACGCTTTACACAGGGCGGAGCGGAGGCAGTATGACGGCAAGACTTGAATTCATCATCGGACGCGCAGGAACGGGCAAGACGCACACCTGCCTTACGGCGATGACGGAGGCGCTGACGCGCGAGCCACTCGGCAGACAGCGCATCCTCCTCGTGCCGGAGCACATGACCTACGTCGCAGAGCGCGCCCTCGCACAGACGCTGACCGACAGTGCGGGTTTCTTGCAGGCGTATGTGTTCGGCTTTCGCCGTCTCGCACGTCAGGTGCTCCTCGAGACGGGCGGCGCACATCTGCCGCGCATCAGCGATATTGGCAGACGCATCCTCCTAAAAGACATCCTGCTCAAGCACGAGAAAGAATTCTCGGTCTTTGCGCGTTCCGTCGGCAAGCGCGGTTTTACCGAGACATTGGGGCGCACCATCGCCGAACTCAAACGCTACCGTCTGAGCACCGATATTCTGCGTGAGACAGCGGCGCAAAGTGCGCATAAACAGGGGCGGCTCGCGCAGAAACTCTCGGAGATCGCGCTCATTATGGATGAACTCTCCGCGCGTATGGAGGGACGGCTGACCGATCAGACCGATCACATGGAACGCCTTGCTGCCCAGTTGAAGGACGCGCCGTTTTTGCGCGGCGCAGAGATCTGGGTGGACGGGTTCGACTTTTTCAATCCGCAGGAAATGGCGATTTTTTTGGAACTTTTCCACACGGCGGACACGGTTCACATCAGTCTGACGATGGATGGGCATCGCGAGGGCAGTCGCGTGCGGGTCAACCTCCCCGAGAACACAAGGGATACGGGTCTGTTCGCACGTTCTTATCAAACCATGCAGGCTCTGACGAATCTGCTTGTGGAGATCGATCCAACGGCTGTGCCGGAAATACACCTGATAGAGGAGCAGCATCGCGCACAAAAGTCCTCACTTGCAGCAATTGAGCAGCAGCTGTTCGGACACGCGCGTCTTGCCCCCATCCAAGACAATGCACTCAGGCTCGTCGAGACGGCAACCCCGCGCCTTGAGGCGGAGGCCGTTGCGTCAGACATACTGCGCCTCGCACGCGCCGAGGGCTATCGCTATCGTGAGATCGCCGTCCTCGTGCGCGACATGGATACCTATGCGGAGCTGCTGCTGCCGGCGTTTGCCGACTGCGACATCCCATGCCATCTGGACGCAAAGCGTCCGAGTACACATCATCCCCTCGCTGAGCTTTTGCGCGCCGCCGCACAGACGGCATGGCGCGGCTGGGGATATGATACGGTATTCCGTGCGCTGCGCACGGGATTTTTTCCTGTCGTGGCAGAGCCCGCAGCGGATGACTATTTTTCCTGCGGCGACTGGCAGGAAGCCGTAGACCGGCTTGAGAACTACTGCATTGCATTTGGCATCCGCACCGAGCGTCAGTGGACGGCAACGGATGCGTGGAACTTTGTGCGCCGCACCATCCCGGAGGATACACGGGAGACGGAACAGAACGCCGTACGGATTGCCGAGGAGATTGCCCTTGATGCCATGCGCAGACGGATCGCCGCACCGCTCTCCATTTTGACGCAGCATCTTCGCAGTGACGAAAGTACGGCACATGAGCGTACGCGTGCGCTCTACGACTTTCTCGATCAGCTCTCTGTCATGCCGACGCTTGAGGCATGGCGGGCGGCGGCGGACGCAGAGGGGCGACTCGCAGATGCGGCAGCACATCGGCAGATCTGGGCTTCCTGCATGACACTGTTCGAGCAGCTCGTCGAGGTCAGCGGGGACGACGTAATCTCTGCGCGCGACTTTGCAGAGCTATTGGAGGATGGCTTGGATGCGCTCGAGATTTCATTGATTCCGCCCGGTCTCGATCATGTGACGATTGCCTCCTTCGATCAGAACAGCCTCGCGGGCATTCGCGTTGCCTACATCGTGGGCGTCAACGCGGGGACGATGCCACGCGCCGGCGTGCCGCAGGGCGTATTGTCGGATGCAGACCGTCTGTCCATTCAAGAGACGCTTGCCAATACCCCGCATACGATCTTCGGCGGGAGTCACGAGCAGAGTTTTCTGGAACGCTATCAACTCTATCACGGCTTTACAGAGGCGCGCGAATATCTGTGGGTATCCTATGCGCTGTCCGCAGTCGACGGTTCGGCGCTTGCACCATCGCCCCTTGTCGCCCGTCTGCGCATGATGACGTCCGATATACTCTCCATTCCGCTTGCCATGGTTGAGCGGGAGGACGAGCTCGTCCTCTCCGCGCCGCATCCCGCACTCTCGTCGCTGGCAGGGGCTCTGCTCGGACAGAGGGAAAAGGGGGATATGCGCCCTCTGTGGAACGATGTCTACAACTGGATGCGGGAAAGCGCCGCCATGCACCCGCTGCTTCGTCTGATGGTACGCGGTCTCTTTTCATCTCCACGCGAGGAGGCCCTTTCTGCTGCGATTGCAAAGGGGCTCTTTGCACGAAACGGACGGATCAGCGGCAGTACGACGCGCCTCGAGACCTTTCGTCAGTGCCCATTCCGTCACTTTGCATCGTACGGGCTCGGTCTGCGTGAACGCGATGTCTATGAGTTTCAGAGCAGCGACTTCGGCACGCTCCTCCATGAGATCCTGCATGGTTACGGAGAGTGGGTGCGCACGGCGCACGCAAATGACTGGATGACGGCGGAGGCGGGGAGCGACGAAACGATCGACGCGCTGCTCCAAGAACTCGTACCGAAGATACGCAGCTCCGTCCTCATGAGCCGCGCGAGTTATCGCCATCGAATCGAGCGTATTCGGCGCACAGCGCAGCAGGTCATTCGTCACCTCACTTCGTGGGCGCGTGCTTCGTCCTTTCATCCGCGCGGCTTTGAGATCAGCTTCGGCCGCCGCAGCGATGGTGAGCGATTGGCCGAGTTTCCTCTTTCTAACGGGATGACCGTGTCGCTGCGCGGTCAGATCGACCGTTTCGATGTGACCGCGGATGGGGACTACTATCTCGTCCTTGACTACAAGACGGGCGGGACATCCCTCCTCCTGCCCGAGATACGTCACGGCCTGAAGATGCAGCTTCTCCTCTATCTCTTTATCGTGCGCTCCCTGCTTGATGAGGGCGGCTTTCCTGCGGGCATGCTCTATGCGCCTGTCATCAATCCCATCATCAGGAAAGACAGCCGTCTTGATGACAGCGCCCTGCACAAAGAGATTGCAAAGGAAATGCTTCTGACGGGAATGCTCATCAATGACAAAGAAATTCTACAGCAGATTGATGCGGTGGCAGATCATATCTGCATCTCGTTCAACAAGGACAGCAAGCTCTCAAAGAAGTCGGAGCAACATATTCGCTCACGGGAGGAATTCGAGCAGCTGCTTGCCTATCTGCCGCATCTCGTGCGCGAGACCGCCGAGGAGATTTTGAACGGAAACATAGCGGTTGCGCCCTATCGTTTCAATAAGCGAAATGCCTGTACCTTCTGCGGCTATCGTTCCGTCTGCGCCTTTGAGCCGGACCTCGGGCGTGGGGATGGCTACCGCGATATTGCTGACAATGCACAGGCGGCGATGGAGGAGATTGCACGCATCGTATGCGGGGAGGTGAAGACCGATGGCACAGATGTCATTTACGGAAGATCAGAAAAAAGCGATTGAAACACAGGGGCAGAACATCCTCGTTGCGGCGGCGGCGGGCTCCGGGAAGACACGCGTCCTCGTGGAGCGTATTATCTCACAGGTGTGCAGCAAGGCATTGTCACTCGACCGTGTTCTCGTACTCACCTTTACCAAGGCTGCTGCAGCGGAGATGCGGGAGCGAATTGAAGCGGCACTGAACGAAAAAATCAATGCGCTTGCTTTAGAGGGGGGGGCTGCCGCCGACCTTCATGAGGACATCGTCCTGCTCGAACGCCAGCGTGTTCTGCTCACAGGGGCGGATATCTCGACCTTTCACTCCTTTTGTCAGCGTCTGATCCAGTCACACATCGATGCGACGGAGATACCGCCAAATTTCCGCCTTGCGAGCGAGCAGGAGATTCATCTGCTGAAAAACAAGGTCTTTGAACGCCTGCTCGAAGAAGAGTATGAACGCGCCGCCAAGGGTGATCCGGATGGATTCCTTGCCTTTTCCGATGCCTATGGGGGAATCAAGGGCGACGACGAGAAGCTGCAGCGCGAGATTCTTGCACTCCATGCCTTCTCGCTCAGTCAGCCCTCACCGATGACATGGCTGCGCGCGCAGGGACAGGTGAGCGATGATACACCGCTTCAGGCGCGCAGCGGCTTCCATGTGCTCGCGGAAGAACTGAATGAAAGCCTTGCGCAGGTATGTGCGGACTATACAGAGGCAATCGCGCTCCTTTCCAATGGAGATGCGGGACTTCGTGCGGTGGCTGCAAAATGCCTCGATGTACTCACGGGCAATCGCGAGCTTTATGCGGGGCTTCATCACGCACTCGATCGCTTCCTGCACGCCGAAGAAGACAGCGTATGGGAAGGCTTTCTCATGGAGGCAGCCGCCGCAAAGAAAGCGCGAAAAAGCATTCCGCGCAAGGCAGTCGTGGATTACAACCCCGAGCTCGGAATGCGCTTGACAAAATTGACGGAGAAAATATACGCCGGGTGGGACGCAGCCATTGCACAGCTTCCGGCATCCGCAGATGAACTGTGCGCGATTGAGAACCGTGCAAACGCAGCAATTCGTCAGTACGCGCGTCTGACAATCGCTTTTCATGCAGCATTCCAACAGGAAAAGTTGGAGCGCGGCATACTCGACTTCAGTGACCTCGAACATACAGCACTCGCACTCCTATGTCGGGAGCCGGAGCTCCTGCAGGGTGATCCGACGCGGGCAATCCCGACGGAGATCGCCGATGAGCTGCGCAGTCATTACGATGCCATTATGGTGGACGAGTATCAGGATACGAACGGCTTGCAGGAGGGGATACTGCGGCAGATTGCGCGCGAAAATAACCGCTTCATTGTCGGCGATGTGAAGCAGAGCATCTATCGTTTTCGCCTTGCCGATCCGTCCCTCTTCCAGGCGACCTATCAGAAATATCGCACGAATGGGGCGGATGGTACACTCGTGACCATGTCCGAGAACTTTCGCAGCCGTGCGGAGGTGCTTGAGCCGATCAACGAGATATTCTCACAGGTCATGACGGAGAGCGCGGTCGAGATCACCTATGACGAGAAGGCGCGTCTGAATCCGGGGCGCATCTTTGAAAATCCGACGCAGGGAAAGCCCCTTGCGGAACCCCTCGAGATTGACCTCCTCCGCGCCGACTACTCCATCGAGGAGGGGGAGGAGCAGGCGGAAGAGGAGCGCAAGGCGTTTGAGGTGGAGTCGCATTTTATTGCGCGCCGCATTACCGAGCTGAAATCAGAGGGCTATGTCCTCCACAACGGCGAGCCGCTCCGCAATCGGGACATTGTGATTCTCCTGCGCGGTGCAAAGGCGCGCGCGGGCATTCTGCTCGATGCGCTGCGTTCCGAAAACATCCCCGCCTATGCGGACGATACGGCAGGTTATTTCGAGGCGAGCGAGATACGCATGATTCTATCGCTGCTCGCCGTGCTCGACAATGCACGTCAGGACATTCCGCTCGCTGCCATACTCACCTCGCCAATGATCGGGCTTACGATGGAGGAAATGGCGCAGCTGCGCATACACACCCGCGTCGGCAGTATCTACGATATGCTGACAGGAGCGACAGGGGACGGGATTACTGCGACACTCGCCGAACGTGCCGCAAACACACTTTCGCGCCTGCGGCATTGGCGCAGCTATGCACTCGTACACAGCGTTCCGGAACTGCTCTGGATGCTCTACCGCGAGACGGGATATTATGACTATGTCGGCACACTTCCCGGCGGCGTACTGCGGCAGGCAAACCTGCGCATGCTCATCGACCGTGCCGCCGACTTCGAGCGCACAAACGAGCGCGGACTATTTCGTTTCCTGCGGTACATCGACGCACTGAAGCGGCGCAATACGGATCTCTCGGTGGCGCGAACGCTTGGCGAAAGCGAGGATGTTGTACGCATTATGACGATTCACCGCAGCAAGGGATTGGAATTTCCCATCGTCTTTCTTGCCAATATTGCGGGGAGATTCAACACGGAGGACACAAAGGGCGATCTCCTCTATCACGCACATGAGGGCATCGGGCTGCGCGTCTATGAAAACACGATGACGGGACGACAGACGTACGATACATTTGGAAGAAGGAAGGTCAAAAACGTCATTCAGCGTGAGTCTATCGCAGAGGAAATGCGCATCCTCTACGTCGCCATGACGCGCGCACAGGAGAAGCTGATTCTGACGGGGACAGTGAATATCACGCGCAAGGGAAAAGACGCATTGGAGCAGCTGCGTGAGTCCTCTTTGAAATACGCCACAACGCAGGAGGAGAAATTTCCCGCATCTGCCATCCTCGGTGCAAAGTGCTATCTCGACTGGATCGCACTAGCGCTTATGCGTCATCCGGACGGTGCGCCGATATTCGGCGACGATGATGAGATCGCCCATCGCCCGCCGCGTAATCCACAGGCGCGCTTTGATGTACGCATACTGGATGAAGATGTCCATGTACCGCAGGAAGAAGCGCAGGAGAAGATGGATCCCATTCTTTTTGCTGTCCATGCCGATGAGCCGCTGCCGGGCGGTGGGGAAGCCGACCGCGTTGCGGCGGTTTTGAACTGGACGTACGATCTGCGCGGAACGGCACATATCCACGCCAAGACGAGTGTAACCGAGCTCAAGCGACAGCAGGCAGCGGAGGAAGAAGTGCTTGCCCCATTCCTCCCGGCACTCAGCGATGCCGAGACGATACAGCCGGAATGGGAAATGCCACGCTTCCTGCGCGCGGCGGAGCGGGAGTATCTGACACCGATGGAGCGCGGCACGGCAATGCACACCGTTATGCAGCAGCTTGACCTGAACCACGCGGAGAATATCGCCGCCATTGCAAATCAAGCGGACGAACTCCTAAAAAAGGGCATCCTTACAGAGGCGGAGCGCAGAAGCGTCGATGTCAGCAAGATATGGAAATTTGCGGCCTCGTCCCTCGGGCGTCGTATGCGTGCAGCAAAGGCGGTATACCGCGAGCTGCCATTTGGACGCCTGCTGCCCGCACAGCGCTACTACGAGGAGGCAACCGATACAGCCGACCAGATTTTCCTGCAGGGCATCATCGACGTTCTCTTTGAGGAGGAAAACGGTGACTACATTCTGCTCGACTACAAGACCGACCGTAAAATCTCCGCCGCCGCTGCGCGAGCACGCTATCAGTTCCAGATCGATCTTTACGGCGACGCTGTAGAGACCATCCTGCACAAGACGGTCAAGGAACGCTATCTCTTCCTGCTCGACACAGGGACAGAGGTAAAGATGTGGGACGCATAAAAACGGGGTGCTGTACGAAGACCTTTTCGTCTCGTACAACACCCTGTTTTTACTTTGGGGGAAGGGGGACACAGGTGCGGCTCTCGGGGACGTTTTCATAGCCGACAATCTTTGCCGTGACCCCATAGAGTTTTTCCAGCCGCTCCTCTGTAATCACATCATTTGTCCGACCGACGAAAAACACGCCGTCGCGCCCCATGACTGCGGTCTGATCCGCACAGTAAAAGGCATGACTGGGGGCGTGTGTCGTCATGATGACCGTGATTCCCGTCGCACTGAGCGTACGGATGCGGTTCATCACAAGCACCTGATTCCCGAAATCAAGGCTTGCCGTCGGTTCATCCATGCAGAGAAGCTGCGGCTGCTGTGCAATCGCACGCGCCAAGAGGACGAGCTGCCGCTCTCCGCCGCTGATCTTTGTATAGATCTTTTGCGAAAGATGTGCGATGCCAAGCATTTCGATCGCATCATCGGCAATCCTCCGATCCTTTGCCCCCGGAATGCCGAGATGTCCGATATGGGCTGCCCGCCCCATCAGCACAACATCGTGGACGGTAAACGGGAAGGGGGGTGTATGCACCTGCGGGACGTAGGCGATGTGCTGCGCCCGTTCCTCTGCCGTCCATGCAGACATATTCTCACCAGATAGAAATACATCACCCGCAAGCGGTGTGAGCAGCCCCAGAATCGTCTTAAAGAGCGTCGTCTTTCCAACGCCGTTCGGGCCAAGCAGACAGAGCGTCTGCCCTCGCTCGACAGAAAAGGAAATGTTTTGGAAGATGGGCACGCTTCCATAGCCGCAAGCAACCGATTTTAGTTCCAGTAACATACCATTCCTCCTCAGTCCCAGCCATGATGATATTTGATGAGCAGATAGAGAAAGAACGGCACACCGAAGAGCGACGTGAGAATTCCGAGCGGAATCTCCATCGTCCATAGCGTTCGCGCGAGATTATCCGAGGCAAGCAGGAAAAGCCCGCCCATCAGTGCCGACCCCGGCAGGAGAAAGCGGAAGTCAGGCCCCACGATAAAGCGCACGAGATGCGGCACAATCAGACCGACCAGACCGATGATGCCGGAGAGCGAAACCGCCGCCGCAGTCAGCAATGTGGCGCAGAGGATGACGATGAGACGGAGACGTTCCACAGGAATCCCGAGCGTCTGTGCCTCCTCATCGCCAAAAGAGAGCAGATTGATGCGCCAGCGCAGGAGAAAGAGGGGGATGAATGCTGCTCCCATGAATATGAGCGGGAAGAAGAGGCTGTCAAGCGAGATGGATGCGAGACTTCCCATCAGCCAATAGACGATAACGGGCAGCTTATCGTATGGATCGGCGACATACTTAATCATGGAGAGCAGGGATGTGAATAGGGTGCTCACGATGATGCCCGAAAGGATGATCGCGAGTGTCGTATTTCCTCCGCGGCAGAGCTTTGTACCGATCACATAAGTAATTGCGACCGAACACAGACCGCCAACAAATGTCATCGTATGGACGAAAAAGGCGGGAATGCTCAACAGGATGGCAACCGCCGCGCCAAATGCCGCCCCTGCCGATACCCCGAGGATCGCGGGCGAGACCATCGGATTGCGGAACATGACCTGATAGGCTGCCCCCGAGACGGAGAGCGCCGCTCCCACCAGTACGGCTCCGATGATGCGCGGAAGGCGCAGTTCCATCACAACATGAGAAGTGCTGCGTGTCTCCGGCACAAAGCCCATCCAGCTGCCGAATACCGCGAACACATCCGATGCACTGATCGGAAAACGCCCGAGGAGGAAGGAGATAAAGATCATCGCAATGAGCAGCAACAACAACACGGCAAGTTTGAACTGTGGTGAAATTTTACTCATGGAAAACATGATCCTGTGCAAGGAGAGCCTCACACGCCGCATCGTCCAGTTCGTAATGATAGAAAAGACGATAATACGCCTTCATCTCCTCGTGCAGATCGATGCCGGACTCCTCGGGATAGAGGCGTGCCGCAAGCCACGACAGTCCCATAAAACGGTTGACAGAGGGGGGACGACCCATCCAATCATACGGCTTCGACGGCACGCGCAGAACACGCTTCGACTGCACCGCGCGCAGCTCTCTCCACGCAAGCGCAGAGAAGTCTGCTTCTGTTTCGGCTGCGATCACGAGAACCTCCGGATTCCATGCCAGAACCTGCTCCATTGAGACCTGACTCATCGATCCCTCGGTCGACTCCGTGATCACAGCCACATTATCCGCGAGCAGGTCGACGATCTGTGCGTGGAAAGAACCGCGTGCGACCGCCATATTGCCCTGTGGCCCTCCAAGGTAGAGAACGCTTGGTTTGTGTTGAATTTTCGCGGCAAGTTCTTTGCTGCGCGTATATATTGTGTGGCAATAGTCGGCAATAGCATTTCCTTCTTCTTCGCGGCCGAGAATTTTTCCGAGTGTACGATACGCTTCATCCGTATTGTCGAGCCGTGCCTCGATGAAGATCACCGGGATGCCGAGTGACGCCTGAATCTGATCCATATCCTCGACAATGGTCGCCTTTTTCTCCCCAACGTCGATAATAACCTGTGGGTTGACAGAGAGTACAGCCTCCTTGTTGAAATTCTTCATGCCGTAGAACTGACCCAGTATCGGCAGATCACGGTACTGATCCCCAACATAGGGAAGGGCGGTATCCTTCCACTGACCGGACACACCAACGAGTTTATCCGGTGCAATGGCAAAAAGTGCCATTTGCGCCAGTCCTCCCGAGGGAGCAATGCGGTCAATCTGTTTTGGAAGCTCGACCGTACGCCCTGCAGAGTCTGTAAACGTATAAGTTTCAGAGGCAGGGTTCTCCACTCTCTCCTGCCCACATCCGACGAGCAGTACGAGGAGGAGCAGCAATACGATGAGCAGTGGATTGCTCTTGTTCACAAACATCTTCCTTTCGTCCTCCATCTACGGTTGAATCTTCTGAATCGCTGTGTTATCCTAGTGTCAACCGATTTGTGAGGAGGTATTTTCTTGAACTACTGGAATCTTTACGATGAGATCATCGATGGACTGCCGCAGGACATCCATATCGACGATTATGCCGTCGGACGCCCGTGGACGTACGTACGCGCAGGTGATCTGGTCGGTATCTGCATGACAATCCCTGCATACAGCCGCCCGCGTCTGCGCAAGGAGAGCTTTCTCGGCTGCTCCCTGCGCGAGGCGGGGGAGTACGTGCGCTCGTGGCAGGGACAGGAGGCCTCCATCGCAACGGCAGCCATCAACGCCTACTACAATCAGCCGTCCAAGGTGGAGGCGATGCAGGGCTTTCACGGTGAGGATGCGTCTGCCGAGACGCTGGATGAGCGCAAGAAGCTGGAAGCATTCACCATGTATACAGAGCGAATTCGTGGCAGGAAGGTCGCTGTCGTCGGGCACTTTCCAAACTTCCAAAAGAACTGGGAGCCGATATGCGACCTCTCCATCCTTGAGATGCAGCCCGAGTGGGGGGACTACCCGGCGGAGGCGGCAGAGTTTCTCCTGCCGCAGCAGGACTTTGTCTTTATGACGGGGGCGACGTTTGCCAATAAAACCATGCCGCGCCTTTTGGAACTCTCAAAGAATGCCGTGACCGTCCTCGTCGGTCCCTCCGTGCCCATGCACCCATGCCTATTTAGCTACGGCGCAGATGGTCTCTCGGGATTTACCGCCACCGATGCCGCACGTGCCGCCGATCTCGTCCACTATGGATATGGAACGGACATTGCGAGCTGCGGCAAGATGGCGGATGTCCTTCCGTATACCGGTTGAATAACATAATAGAGTTGCCGTACATTGAGATAACATACGGCAACTCTGTTTTATTTGTGTTGATTAGAACGTCATATCCACGCCGAGGAGGAAGTTCGTGCTATCGGCAGGACTGCCCCAGCTATACTGGTAGTCCGTATCAAACAAATTGTTGACGCGCAGGAAGAGGCCAAGATCCGTCTGCGGCTCATAGTGCAGATCAAGATCTGCCGCAAAATAGCCGGCACTGGTCGGCTCTTCGTTGCTGTCCAATCGTGCGCGCATAGCACGTCCAAGCAGTGTGGAACGCAACTTACCCTCACGGTAGGTAACGCCAAGATTAAACATCTGCGTGGGAAGACCGGAGGCAATCGTTGTCATACCGGTGCTCTCGTCTTTCGCATTGATCCATGTATAATTAGCAAAGCCGGAAAGCTTTGGACTAAACGTTTGTCGATAGGAAAGTTCCAAGCCGCGAATATGCGTCTTATCGACATTTTCTAAAACGCGGTCACGTCCAAATCTTACCATTGTAATGCGATCCCTTACCTCGGTGCGGAAGTGGGTAAGGTCAAACTCGGCCTTTGTGCCAAATTTATGCTTCCACCCAAGCTCATAGCTGCTATTGCGTTCCGGCTTTGGGACGGGATAGCCGCTCCGAATATTTCCTGCCGCATCTTTTGATCCAACGAACACATGAGAACGTCCTGCTGAAAGACGAATTGTATCATGCTTTGTTATATCATGTGTAAAATTCAGAACAGGATCAAACGCATTGGATTTTGAGGTTGTTTTCTGTGTTGCTGCGTCATTATCACGGAAATCCTGCGTCACGTCTTCACGGCGGATTCCAATGGTGAGCCGGGTTCTATTGTCGGGGCTCCATGCATTCTCAACATAGAAGCTCCTGCGTGCATCATTTCCATCACGACGATAGGAAGAGTTGTTTTCATCCGTGTTCCAACTGAGTTTTATATACTTTGCCCCAAAACTCAATACATTTTTGCTGTCATAAGCAACTGATGCATTTGCTTCGATACCATTGCCTTGTGAGAACCAACCGCTGCGATACCACTGCGGTGCTCCATAGGTAAAGAAGGGGAGACTGCCGCCCTCTTCCTTCAGCAGATTTCTGATCCAGAGATTGTTTTCATCGATCATATGGTAATATTTGACATTATATAACCATAGATCATTGGGGCGACTCTCGTATTGAAGGGCAATGTTGGATTGCTTGAAGCCCTTAAAACGCCAATCGGTTGCAGCATGTCCTACTAAATTTTTCTTAGTGATTCCATCTCCCGGCCGCACAGACCATCTTGGTCCACTTGGAGCTTCATAGTGTCCGGTTATCGGATCAACAGATCTTGGAATCTCTCTGTCCATATCGGAGTAATAGCCGTTCAGAGTCAGCGAGGACTTGCTGCTCGTTTTAAACTTTATTTTACCGTCAAAGTATATTTTTTTGTCCATCTGGTTTTCCAGATAACCTGCTGAATAGCGTTTTGAGAGATTGACTGCATAACTGACGTTCTTGTCGCTGCCGCTGTAGCCGATCTTTGTGTCATATGTGTGATTCGAGCCACCTGCAACGCTCATGCGGATCTTGCCTGTTCCCTCGCCATCCTTCGTTGTAACGAGAATGACGCCGCCCTTATAATCCGTGCCATACTGGACAGGACCTGACCCCTTGATGATCTCGACCTTCGCGATGCTGTCCGCCGGGATTGTCGAAAGATCAGATGCTGCATTTGACACAATCCCTGTAAGGGGGAAGGCAGGAATACCATCAATATAGACCTTTGTTTGATCGGAACTTGCACCACGAACGCGTACCATCTTGCTGTCTTTTGCTGCGGGCGCCATGTAGAGCCCCGGTACCTGAGAGAGGATGTCCGCGAGGTCGCGGTAGCCGCGCTCCGCAATCTCCTCTGCCGTGATCGTGTTCGTCGTCACAAGGTACTTGTCGACGCCCTCTGCCTCAACTGTGACCGTGTCAGTCTCATAAGCCGTGTCTGCGGCATATGCCTGCGGCAGGAATACAAGTCCTGACACAACGGCTGCCATGAGGGCGGTCTGATACTTCCGCGTTCGCTTCATGAATACCTCTCCTTTTCAGCTCTCCTCATACAAAAAAAGACTATTTCCCGTACGAATCGCACGACAAACAGTCCCTGCAAAAAATCTTATGGCAGTCCGTTCCTGTCGTTTTCCTTTTCAATACGGGAAGGCTGTCGCATTTCTTTGACAACCCTGTGAGCAGAAGCACTCAAATGAACGCTTGCTCAGGCG
Organism: uncultured Selenomonas sp.; assembly: GCA_963551125.1. GTDB lineage: Bacteria > Bacillota > Negativicutes > Selenomonadales > Selenomonadaceae > Centipeda. The sequence goes on from CAUVFG010000001.1 coordinate 26,854, forward strand.
AAATATCATAGGCTTTGCCCTTAGATATTGTTGCTCGGAAAACAAGTTTATTTAATTGCGGATTAATTCTATCAAATAGGACGATATAATGTCAATCTTTTTTCTAACAGAACCGTGATGTTTCGCATATGATAGGAGAAATGATGATGGAATGCAGGAATCGTTTTCTTTTTATCGAATTATTTCTATAAAAATAATTGAAAGGAAGAAATCAAATGGCAGACTGTATCTTTTGCAAGATTGCACAAGGGGAGATTCCATCGACGAAGGTCTATGAGGATGATCAAGTGCTCGCGTTTCGTGACCTTGACCCGCAGGCGCCGGAGCACGTTCTTGTCATTCCGAAGAAGCATATTGCGAGCGTTCTGGAGTTCACGGAAGAGGATCGGGAACTGGCAGCGCATATTCTGACTGTCGTCGTTCCAAAGATCGCGCGAGAGCTCGGCGTTGATACAGGTGGATTCCGCCTTGTCACGAACACGGGCGCGGACGGCGGACAGACGGTCGGACATCTTCATTTCCATCTCCTCGGCGGACGTTCGCTCACATGGCCGCCGGGCTAAAAAACAAGATTACACCTCATTAAGGCAGTGTTATTCACGAAATACAGAAAAGCATGCTGCCCCCTTGTATTTCAACATTCCGACGCGTGCAATCTGTGATTTGTCTACAGTTTGTCTGGCGAATTGTCAAGTCAAGTGCAACTTTTTCTTATTAACTATTGACAAAGAGACCGCAACGAAATATATTGTGCGCTGAATCTTACAAAGTCTTCCATCTTTTCACAAAACAAATCTTTTTTCAGTTGTCAAACGGAGCCTGTTGCCCTATAATATCCAATAGATTATTTCATGATAGAAAATAGGGGAGGTTTGTTGTATGGCATTGGATCGGAGCGGTGTGCTCGGCGAGGTGCGCAAGATTGTCGCGGCGCCGATGACTTACGAGGGCTTGAAGGAAAAGGCAAATGCCTTTCTCAGTGCGGTGGATACGGCAGCAGAAAAATCCTCGTTTCACGTTCTGCTCGAGGAGATCAAGAGCGATATGCTGACGATCGACCAGCTCATCAGCTTCGTGGATTCGCCCGAGGGCGTCGCCGTCTTTGGAGAGAAGAAGGCGAACGATCTTACGATTGCGGCAAAGAAGGCAAAGGAGCAGGGCGAAACAACCTGCATCTGCCCCGCATGCCAGGCGTGTAAGGCAGTCCTCGAGAATCAGGCGGTGATCGCGCCATAACAATGGGACAAAGGAAAGGAGCTGTTACACGGATGTTTCGTGTAACGGCTTTTTTGGTGAGAAGGTGAACATATGACCGTGGCTGATGTGTATATCAACATTCCGGTCAAGAGCATTGCGCAGGAGTTCACCTATGTTTTGCCGGAGTCGCTCGCGCAGGTTGCTGTGGGCTGGCGCGTCTTCGTTCCGTTCGGCAATGTACGCAGGGAGGGGGTCGTCACCTGTGTGCGTCCGCATGATCCCACACGCGACGGGGGGCATGCGCTGAAGGAAATCATCGAGGCGGTGGATGAGGAGGCGTGGTTCTCGCCGCAGCTCCTCGCTGCAGCGCAGGAACTCGCCGCGTTCTACCTCTGCTCAGCAGCGGAGATCATGCGTCTCTTCATGCCGGGCAAGAGCGGTCTGCGCATCTTCCCCGTCTATCGTGCAGCGGAGGATGCGGACGAGGCGCATCCACTACTCGCCGATTGCAACGCGAACGCCGTCTATCGCTATCTCTCTGAGAACGGTATGCGGCGTATGGCGGAGCTGCGGCGGGCGCTGCCGGAGACGGCGGTGGATGAGTGCATAGAAAAGCTGCTGCGCTATCATCTCGTATGCAGGGAGTATCATGCGGATAAGCGTGACAAGGCGCTCTATGAAAAGTACTATACAGCTGCTGCAATCACGGACGAGGAGCTTGCTGGTCTTACCCGAAAGCCTGCACAGGCAAGGGCACTTCTGCTCTTTCGGGGGCGGGAAGAATATACGCGTGCGGAACTTGATGAGAAGGGCGTCTCGTCCGCTGCAATCAAACATCTTGTTGTGGCAGGTCTCCTCACGGAGCATCTGCGGCGCAGGCTGCGCAATCCCTACGGAACAGGGAGGGGCGCTGCGCAGATAGACGAGCTGACGGAGGCGCAGCGCGCAGCTGTCACGGCGCTGCAAGAAGGCATCGATGGCGGCAGCTATCGGGGCTTCCTGCTCCACGGCGTAACGGGCAGCGGCAAGACGCGTGTCTACATCGAGACGACACGTACCGTACGCGCACGCGGTCGGCAGGTCGTCGTGCTCGTGCCCGAGATTGCGCTCACGGGGCAGCTCATCACGGCGTTTCAGGAGGTCTTTGCAGATGATATTGTCGTCCTGCACAGTCAGCTCTCGCTCGCGGAGCGCAACGATGCGATCTTCCGTGTGCGGCGCGGTGATGCGGGCATCATCATCGGCGCACGCTCGGCGCTCTTCACGCCCGCCAATGACGTCGGCGCAATCATCCTCGATGAGGAACAGGATATGTCCTACAAGCAGGATGAGTCACCGCGCTATCACGCGCGTGTGGTTGCAGAGATCCTTGCACGGCGGCATGGGGCGATTCTCGTGCTCGGCAGTGCAACGCCGTCTCTTGAGTCCTATGCGCGTGCGCAGGCGGGGGTGCTGACCCTTCTCACGATGCCGGAGCGCATCGGCAGCCAGCCGCTGCCGCAGGTGCGCGCGGTCGATATGCGGGAGGAGCTGCGGCGCGGGCGGCGTACGATCATTTCGCTCGCCTTGCGTGAACTCTTGACGGAGACGCTCGCGCGCCATGAGCAGGCGATCATCATGCTGAATCGGCGCGGTTACTCGACCTTCATCATGTGCCGCTCCTGCGGGGCGGTCATCACCTGTAAAGACTGCGGGCTGCCGCTTGTCTACCATGCAAACGGCGCACTCGTCTGCCATCATTGCGACCTGCGCGCCGCCGTGCCCGAGACCTGTCCGAAATGTGGCAGCCGCTACATCAAATACTTCGGCTCGGGGACGGAAAAGCTCGAGGAGGAGCTGGGACAGCTGCTCCCGACGGCGCGCCTTGTGCGTATGGATCGCGATACGACGGGGCGCAAGCACGCGCACACGGAGATCCTATCGCGGTTCCGTCGGCGCGACTTCGACATCCTCCTCGGCACACAGATGGTCGCAAAGGGACATGATTTGCCCGGTGTGCAGTCCGTCGGCATCATCAGTGCCGATGCGAGCCTGAATCTGCCGGATTTCCGCGCGGCGGAGCGCTGCTTCATGCTCATCACGCAGACGGCAGGACGCGCGGGGCGGCACGGTGCGCGCGGTGAGGTTATCGTGCAGACGTACAACCCTGAGCACTATGCCGTACGCGCAGCGCTGCGGCAGGACTACGGGGCGCTCTACGCCCGCGAGATCGAACTGCGCCGCGAACTCTTCTATCCGCCGTTCAGCCGTCTCGTGAAGCTCCTCTTCCACAATGTGAGCCGTGAACGCGCATGGGGGGAGGCGAATGCCTTTGTGACGGCCTTTCGATCGGCGTTTGCAGCGGAGCAGGGCTGTATGGCGATCGGGCCATCCCCCGCACTGATCGAGCGAGAGCGTGGAAGATACCGCTTTGTCGTCCTCATCAAGACGGCTGCGCTCGCGGATGTGCAGGAATATTTGCGCGCACATGATATTCATCTGCGCGATGATATTGCGATTGATATCGACCCTATCGTGATTTTTTGAGAAATAATAGAAAAAACCATTGAATATAATTGGAAATCCTGTTAATCTGAAAACATAAGGAAGACGGATGAAATGCGAAGCGGCACGAATCTTTTTTCCTTGGAGCAATGGAGGAATGACTTCCTATGGTGATGATTCTCGGGCGGGCGAAGATCAATCTGACGCTCGACATTCTGGGACTCAGGGAGGATGGGTATCACGAGATTGCGACCGTGATGCAGTCCCTCGCCCTCGCAGACACGCTTACGCTCACGCAGCAGGAGGAGGGAATTACGCTGCGCGTCGATCTGCCCGGGCTTGAGGCGGATGAGCGCAACCTCGCTCACCGTGCGGCGGCACTTATCATGAACGAGTACGGCGTGCGCGGCGGTGTCCACATCGACATTGTGAAACGCATTCCCGTTGCGGCGGGGCTTGCAGGCGGCAGCGCCGATGCGGCGGCGACACTGCGCGGGATGAACGAACTCTATGGGCTCGGCCGCTCGGATGAGGAGCTTTGCAGACTTGGCGCCAAACTTGGCTCCGACATTCCCTTTTCCATCGTGGGCGGTACTGTCCTTGCGACGGGGCGCGGTGAGATCATGCAGCGTCTCGCGGATTTCCCTGCCACTCATGTCGTGCTTGCAAAGCCGCCCGTTGCTGTTTCAACGCCGTGGGCATACCGCGGCTATGACGCGCATCCGCCCGAATTCCACCCAGATAATGCGGCGTTTCTGGAGGCGCTCGCATGCGGCGACCGCGTACGCTGCGCAGAGCTGATCTGCAATGTGCTGGAGCCCGTGACGGAGGCGGCACATTCCGTGATCGGCGACTATCGCACGCGTATGCTGGCACACGGTGCGCTCTGCGCAATGATGTCGGGCAGCGGTCCGACGGTGTTCGGCCTCTTCGCGGAGGAGCAGGCGGCGCGCGCGGCGGCGGAGGACTTCCGCAGCGAAACGGACGCTGTGGTGCATTTGACACAGACAGCAGGCAGGTACGGGGAATAGAGAACCGGAGGGATAATATGCAAGGAAAACTATCACCGGTCGTTGTAAACAGCTATCAGCCGCTTCGCGAGATTGTCTGCGAGGTATTGCGCGATGCCATTCGCGGCGGCATCCTGAAGCCAGGCGAATGGCTGAAGGAAAATGACCTCGCGGATGAGCTCCTCGTCAGCCGCACACCCGTGCGCGAGGCAATCCGCAAGCTCGAACAGGAGGGCTATGTCGTTACCGTGCCGCGGCGCGGAGCCTATGTGGCAAGTGTATCCATCCGCGACATCAACGAGATCTTTGAGATCCGCGCAGCACTCGAGGCACTTGCCTGCGAGCTCGCAGCGGAGCGGATCACGGATGAGGAGCAGGAGCGCCTCGAACGTCTCCTCGTCACCATCGGGCGCGCCATCGAGGAGCACGATATGGAGCGCATTGTGCGGACGGATATTGAGTTCCACGAGCTCCTCTATCAGGCGGCGCGCAACGAGCGTCTGCTGGGGATCATCGGCAATCTGCGCGAACAGCTCACGCGCTTCCGCACGATCTCGATGTCCTATCCGGGACGTCTCAAGGCGACGCTCGAAGAGCACCGCGCAATCGTGGATGCGATTGGTTCGAGCGATGCGCGCTATGCGCGCAAGGTGGGCGCAAAGCACATGGAGAACTCGGAACAGACGCTGCTCTATGCCATCGAAGAGCAGGAGAAAAAGACAGGAACGACCATCATCAAGCGAAAGCACAAAAAGAGCGAGGAAGATGCCAAGTAGGCACTTCCGGAGAACGGGAGGAGCATAATGTTGGATTTTGTTACGGTCATCTTGGCAGCAGGTAAGGGCACGCGGATGAAGTCGAAGCTGCCGAAAGTCCTACACCGTGCGGCGGGGAAATCCATGCTGCAGCACGTCATTGACGCAGCGGATGCAGCGGGGGCGCGGCGCAATATCGTCGTCACGGGGTTTGGCGGCGATGTCGTGCGCGAAGCGATCGGGGACAGCGTGGAGTATGTGGAGCAGCGTGAGCAGCTCGGGACGGGACATGCCGTCCTGCAGACGAAGGACCTGCTCGCAAATGAACACGGGACGATCATGGTGCTCTGTGGGGATACGCCGCTTCTGACGGCGGAGCTCCTCGCGCGCTTCCATGAAGAGCATGTGCACGCAGGGGCAAAGGCAACCGTGCTCACGGCGATCATGCCGAATGCGAAGGGCTATGGGCGCATCGTCCGCCGTGAAAATGGCGAGGTGCTGAAGATTGTCGAGCACAAGGATGCAACGCCGGAGGAGCGCGAGATTCACGAGGTCAATGCGGGGATTTACTGTTTTGACGCACAGGCGCTTTTTGCAGCACTTTCAAAGGTGACGAATGACAACGCACAGGGCGAGTACTATCTCCCCGATGTGCTCAGCATCCTGCGCGATGCGGGCGAGAAGATCTGGGCGGTCGTTGCGGACAACTACGAGAGCACGCTTGGCATCAACTCGCGCAGCCAGCTTGCCGTCGCGGAGCGCATCCTGCGCCGTCGCAAGGTTGAGGAACTGATGGCGGACGGCGTGACGATCATTGACCCGCATACGACCTTCATCGACGCCGAGGTGCGTGTCGGTATGGACACGGTCATTTATCCGTTCACCTTCCTCGAGGGACTCACGGTCATCGGCGAGAACTGCGTGATTGGCCCAAATGTGCGCTTTCAGAATATGGTCGTTGGGGACAATGTCAAGGCGCACTACGTCTACGCACACGATGCCGAGGTCGAGAGCGGGACGGATCTCGGACAGTTCAATCACATCCGCCCCGACAGCCACATCAGCAAGGGGGTGAAGATCGGCAATTTCGTCGAGGTCAAGAACTCGAGCATTGGCGAGGGCTCGAAGCTGCCCCATCTCTCCTACATCGGTGACTGCGATATGGGCGCGCACGTCAACATGGGGTGCGGTACGATCACGGTCAACTACGACGGAAAGCAGAAGTTCCGCACACATATCGCGGACAATGCCTTTGTCGGCTGTAACTCGAACCTTGTCGCGCCCGTCACGGTCGGTGAGGGCTCCTATGTCGCCGCCGGCTCGACCATCACGCGCGACATTCCGGCGGGTATGCTCTCTGTAGCGCGTGCGCGGCAGAAGGAGATCGAGGGCTGGGCCGACAAACGAAAATGAGACTCGTGCATGATCTTCGTGCAGGGCTCTGAACACGGCGAAAAAGACGGGGGACGCTCTTCCAAAAATAAACTGAGCGTGTTATACTGTAAATAGCTTTTGTGTATTCTATTTATAGTAACGCATCTGGTTTTTAGGAGGAACATAGAGATGAGTTTTCCGACCGACAACGTATGCATCCTGACGGGGAATGCCAATCCACAGTTGGCAAAGGATATTGCGGAACGTATCGGCATACCGCTCTGCGAGGCTTTTGTCGGGCAGTTCAACAATGGCGAAGTTCAGGTGATGATCGAGGAGAGCATTCGCGGCAAGGACATCTTCATCATCCAGTCGACGAGCTTTCCCGTCAACGACAACCTCATGGAGCTGCTGATCCTCACGGATGCGTGCAAACGTGCGTCTGCGCACAGCATTACGGCGGTTGTTCCCTACTATGCCTATGCGCGTCAGGATCGTAAGACGCGTGGTCGTGAGCCCATTTCGGCAAAGCTCGTTGCCAATCTCATGACGACTGCGGGCGTTACCCGTGTTGTTACGGTTGACCTCCATGCGGGGCAGATTCAGGGGTTCTTCGATATCCCCGTGGATCACCTCGCTGCCGCACCCGTACTCGCCGGCTACTTCCGCGAGCAGGCGATTGAGGATCTCGTCGTGGTCTCGCCCGATCTCGGCGGTGTTACGCGCGCGCGTATCATGGCGGACTTCCTGCACGCGCCGATTGCGATTATTGAGAAGCGTCGTCCGTGCCCCGGCTGCGCAGAGGTCATGAACCTCATCGGGGAGGTCGAGGGAAAGACAGCGCTGCTCATCGACGACATCGTCGACACGGCAGGTTCTCTCTGTGAGGGGGCGAAGGCTCTCAAGGAGCGGGGCGCAAAGCGTGTGCTCGCTGCGTGCTCGCATGCGATCCTCAGCGATCCCGCCGTTGAACGACTCAATGCATCGGTCATCGATCAGCTCGTCATTACCGACTCCATTCCGGTTCCGCCGGAGAAGCAGTCCGATAAACTCGTCGTACTGTCTCTCGCACAGTCCCTTGCGGATGTCATTGTGCGCATCCAAAGCCATCGTTCGGTGAGCTTGCTCTTTAACCATCACTAAGCAAGTTCCCCGCAGATAGAGAAAGAGACGTCGAGGGAATCGCTGATAAAATAGACCTGCAGATTGGCGTAGATTTTTCGTCCGATTGAGGCAGCAAACCCAACGCTATCAAAGCTATGTGGAGGATTTGCGGGCGGAAAGCGGGCAAAAAAGATGCGCTAAGATGGCGCGGCTGAATTTATCAGTGCTTCCCTAAGGGGCGTCTCTTTTTCATAGGAGTAAGACATGCACGTTATCATCATCGGCTCGGGTCCTGCGGGCGTCTCCGCTGCGCTCTATGCGCGGCGCGGCGGTGCGGATGTGACCGTTATCACGAAAGGGGCGGGCGGGCTCGCTGCTGCGGAGTGGGTCGAGAACTACTACGGCTTTGCTGAGCCGATCTCCGGCGCAGAGCTTGAGCAGCGTGGAATTACGGGAGCAAAGCGCCTCGGTGTCCGCTTTGAGACGGATGAGGTACTCGCGATCCTGCCCGCGGTCGTGGGGAAGGGATTTTGTCTTGAGGCGGTTCGCACTGCGTACGAGGCGGATGCCGTTATCCTTGCGGCAGGTGCACCGCGAAAGACACTCCCCATCAAGGGACTCAGAGAGTTCGAGGGGCGCGGCGTTAGCTATTGCGCGATCTGCGACGCCTTCTTTTATCGCGGCAAACGCGTGGCTGTAATCGGGGCGGGTGACTATGCGCTCCACGAGGCAGAGATTCTGCGCCCCCATCCTGCGCAGCTCTCCCTCTTGACCAACGGGGAGGAACCTGCCCTTGCAATGCCGGATGGTATAGCCGTGCATACGCAGAGGATTGTGTGCATCGAGGGGGAACGCCGCGTGCAGCGCATCGTATTTGATGACGAGTCGGTCATGGATGTGGACGGAATCTTCATGGCAATCGGCACAGCGGGGAGCATGGAGCTGGCGCGCAAACTCGGTGTTGTGCTCAGCGACGGGAAAATTGCTGTGGGAAAAAACATGGAGACCAATGTGCCCGGTGTCTATGCGGCGGGGGACTGTACGGGCGGACTCCTGCAGATTGCAAAGGCGGTCTATGATGGTGCCGAGGCGGGACTTTCCGTCATACGCTATCTGCGCAAGGGATAGAAATGGTGTAGGGGGAGAGTAAAGGGAGGGACGGATATGCCGGCACATCTTTCGGAAAGCTGTCATTTTCGAGATTATATTCGTCAATTTGATCTGTGGAATGGGCTTACTGCTGCGCAGCGGGACAAGCTGATCTCGGAGACACGGTTCGCTCGCTATAAAAAAGGTGCGTCCGTTTATCGCGGTGCGCTTGGCGGCGCAGGAACGCTGCACGTCATATCCGGTACGCTGCGCGTCTATATCCTCTCTGAGGAGGGGCGCGAGCTCACACTCTACTTCCTGCGCGATGGCGACGTTGCCCTCCTTGCGAGTACGGCCGTTCTCGCCTCCATCTCCTGCGATATTGCAATCGAAGCGACAAAGAATACGGAGCTTTTTGTCTCGGAGACAGAAAGCGTACGGGATATTCTCAGCAATAATGTCGAAGTGCGTGCATGCGCCTATGAATATGCAGTTGTACGCCTGTCCGAAATGCTGTGGAAATTTCAGCAGATGGTGTTCACCTCGGCGGAGCGGCGGCTTGCGAAATTCCTGCTGACGGAGTCGGCGCGTACGGCGGGCGATGAAATCCGTCTGACACACGAGGAGACGGCGCAGTACCTCGGTACGGCACGTGAGGTCGTCAGCCGTCTTATGCGCGATTTCAGTCAGGAGGGACTGGTACAGACCTCCAGAGGGTGTATCCATATCTTGAACCGTGTGGCACTTCAGGAGCGCGCAGGCACCTGATATGTTTTTCATTGGAGGAGTTCATGCTGATCTATGTCTTGGCAGTCCTTGTTGCTTTGCTGCTCATCATACTGTTTCGTTATCTGCCGCGGCGGGTCTTTCTGATCTTTGTTACCTTGCTCATTGTGCTTGGCGGCATTGTCTTTCGCATGCAGACGGCAGAGCGTACACCGGAGCCTCTGACGATCAACGAACGCGCTGCCATTGTGCGGGAGCTGGAGCTCTTTACGCCGTGGTGGGGAATGTATCAGAAGCAGATCGCCGAGCTTGACCGCAACTGGACACGCTATCATCAGATCCTCGCGGATGCAAAGACCGGGGAGACAGAGCTCGCGATCACGTATGCCCGTCTCGTGGATCTCGAACGCAACACCCAGGAACTACGCGCGCGCATGGAACAGAATATTCCGCCGACGGAGCTCTCGAATCACGTCTACGATCCGATTGCCGTGATTGTAAGCAAAACGAATGACTATGCGGCAGCCGAGCAGAAGGCGATCACGCTCACGCGTGCAGCCGCCGATCCTCAGACCATGAAGGAAAAGAAACCTGCCGAGCAGGCGCGCCTTCTGGAGCTCGTCATGCTGCGTGAATCTCCCGTGGCACTTTTTATCAGCGATGAAGTCGGGCTCATCCGCCGCTACTTTGCTCCTGTTTCCCCCTCGCATGAGGAGGCGGGAGAGCGTAGCGGAGGGCAGGAGGTCGATGAAAAACTGCTCGACAAATAAATTGTTTTCAGTTATAATGTAAATTGTGTCTTGCGCTCGTAGTCCAGTGGATAGGACGTTAGCCTCCGGAGCTGAAAGCGTGGGTTCGACTCCCGCCGAGCGCACCATATGCAAATCTGTCCTGTGGATTTTCCGCAGGATTTTTTATTAGGAAAAACTGATAAAGGATTTTGATGGACTGTGAAGAATATTTACAGAAGGGTAATTTGGTTTTTCGTTAGGAGATGAATGAATGGCGCGAAAAGAGGTGCAGGCAACGCTACGCCCGGTGCTCATGCGCAGCCTACATTTGAAAAAAGATGCGTTCCGGCAGTTTTTCTATGAGAGCTCGCTCCGTTTCGGGCAGCAGATCGGTAGGGATATTGCGGAGCTGAAAGACGAGACTGCATCCATCGTCAACAAGAAGTATATGTTCTCGCTCGCAACGGAGAAAAGCGGTGCACAGAGCTTCCTCAAGTGGATCTCCGATGAATTCAATGCGGAGGATGTCTCGCATGAGCAGGAGGAGCGTCTGCGACGGCTCGTTGCGGAGTATCCGAAGATCCGCTCCTACATCCGCATCGAGGAGGATCAGCTCCTCTTCGATCATGACCGCTTTGCTGAGGATGTGGTTGCGGGGCGTTTCAAGGAAACGATCTTTGGGATGACCTTTGACATCCAAAGCGTGATTGAGACGGCAATCAACACCGGCTCCGTAGCGCTTGATTTCTCCATCGAGCCGTTTAAGAAACAACTTCTCTATATCGATCATGTGCGTGCGAATATCCAGCCCTATGCGGATCGCCTGCTGACGGATATGAGCCTCGGACACTGGGATCTCTATGAGGAGCTGACGGAGGAGGGACGCGAGGACTGTGTCTGCCTGCGGCTGCCGCCGACGGATTTCCTCGTGGCGCGTCCGCCGCAGATGGATGTCATCATGAACGGCACCTGTGCGATCGACTTCGGCACGCGCAGTACGGTCGTTGTCTGTCGTGACCGCGAGGCGCGCCTTCTGCGCATCGGCAAGGGTGACTATGGGAATGAGCCAACAATTCAGGACTACGAAAACCCGACGGCAATCGAGCTGATCGACATTGAGAAGTTCAAGCAGCTCTATCGCGCGCGTGAGGGCCGCCCCTATACGGAGTGGGCGCAGGTGACGGCATCCCATCAGGCGGCGGATGCAATCTTTGAGCGGCAGTCCACGGAGGGCATCGCGGTCTACTACTCTGTGTTCAGCGAGCTCAAGCGCTGGACGCGCGACACGGCGAACTCCCCGATCCTCAAGGACAGGCGCGGCTACATCCAGGAGGTCAAGCCGTATGCGGAGACGCAGCCGCTGGATGCGGGCGGGTTTGACCCGATCGAGATCTACGCCTACTATCTCGGACTCTACATCAACAATATGCACCGCAACATCTACCTCGACTATATCCTCTCCTTCCCCGTAGGTTATGAGAAGAGCGTACGCGAGCATATCCGCATGAGCTTTGAGCGCGGTCTTAGGAAAACCCTGCCGAAGGCACTGCTCGATGATCCCGAGATGATGCGCCGCTTCCGCGTGTACGACGGCGCGAATGAGCCGGCCGCATATGCAATCAGCGCACTTGAGGCGTACGGACTTGAACCGAAGCGCGTGGGTGAGGAAGTCGCCTATGGTGTCTTTGACTTTGGCGGCGGCACGACGGATTTTGACTTTGGTGTGGAATACGTGCCCGAGAACGGGCGGCGCAAGTTCGTCATCGAACAGTTCGGCTTCGGCAGCGATATGTACCTCGGCGGTGAGAACATCCTCGAGCTGCTCGCCTACGAGGTGTTCAAGGATAATCTCGCGGAGATGCGCCGGCACAAGATCACCTTTGCGCTGCCACCCGAGAGCGAGACCTTTGCGGGTGCGGAGGCGCTCGTGCGCGAGACGCGTGACGCGGCCTCGCATCTCAACAACAAGATTCTCGCCGAGCGTCTGCGCCCCTTTTGGGAGCGGCGTGAGGGATATGAGGAGTTTGCGGTGGGGGACAGCTTTGATACGAAGATCACGCTGTTCTCGTCGGAAAAGACGGGGAATGCGGGCAATCGCGCGGAGATCAGCCTGCATATCGACGTGAGGAAGCTCGAGCGCACGCTCGAGGATCGCATTCGACGTGGCGTCGAGAACTTCTTCCAGGCGATGGCGGCGGCGTTCAAGGGACGCGACGTGCGTCAGATTCACATCTTCCTTGCGGGCAACTCGTGCAAGGCGCCGATGGTACGCAAGCTCTTCGATGAGTACATTGCGCGTCAGATCAAGGCGCTGCATCAGATGGCACCCGAACATCTCGCCGGCAAGGCGGATGCAGCGGGCAAGAAGCCGGAGGCAAATGCCAAGGCGCTGCCGGCACAGAGCAAGGATGCGCCCTTCCGCCTTTATCTCCCGCTTGGCTTGGAGGACGAGGGGAAGGAGAAAAAAATTCTTCATGACGGCTTTGATCGTCTGCGCACGGGAAAGACGGGTGTTGCGTTCGGACTCCTGCGCTGCCGCAAAGGCGGGAAGGATGTCAAGATCATCAATAAGAACGTGGATGAGCACGATGAGCTGCTTTTCCCGTACTTCCTCGGCAGCCTGAACGAGCGCGGCTGCTTCAAGGTGGACATTGATGCGCGCGTTGACTATGGTGTGTGGACGTATTTCACCTATGCAGATGAGGATGAATTCGAGCTCTACTACACGCAGGAACCGCGTGCCCTCAAGGGTTATATGAAGGCGGCGGAGGTGCGCATGGTGCGCTGCATGATCGACGCGGATGACGTGAGCGATGATGATACCGTCGGTATCTACATTCGCAAGAAATCCCCGAATACGATCGAGTACACCGTTGCCTCGGAGAAGAGCCTCGCAGCAAAAACTTACAAGGGAACAATCTATACCGTCCGTCTGGGCTGATTCACAGCTCTGGAAAGGAGCGCCGTGATGCAACACTTGCCATTTAAAAACTACATGGAGGATGCTGTCGCAAATATGCTGAACCGGCTTGCGCCGCAGTATCCGGATATATGTATGTGTGAGCGCTGCCGTACGGACATGATGATGATTGCGCTGAACAATCTTCCACCGCGTTACGTTTCTACGCACAAGGGCGATGTCCTCAAACGCGCCGAGGGGATGGAGATTCAGTATGAGGTGGAGGTACTGACCGAGACCGTACGCGCGATGCAGATTGTCGGCGGTCAGCCGCATCACGGACGAAACGAAGAAGGTATCTGACCTTTGCAAAAGAAACACCCGCAGATAAAATTTGTCAAGCGGGTGTTTTTTTGCTACAATAAAAAGGAATCAAAGGCGATCTGCGCGTCGGCGTCTCTGAAGAGGCGCGGGCGTATTTCTTTTGTTGTACATCTGTCATGGGGGAGAGGAACCTGTTATGTTCGCGAGGCTGAGGCGCGATATCCGCGTTGTCTTTGAGCGCGACCCTGCGGCGCGCAGTACGATTGAGGTGCTGCTCTGCTACGGCGGTCTGCACGCGATCTGGCTGTACCGCATCGCACACGCGCTCTATGTGCGCGGCTGGGTGCTCCTCCCGCGTCTGATCTCGAACTTCGGACGGTTCTTGACGGGCATCGAGATCCATCCCGGCGCAACGATTGGTGAAGGGCTCTTCATCGACCACGGCACGGGCATCGTCATCGGCGAGACGGCGGAGCTCGGGCGCAATGTCACGCTCTATCAGGGGGTGACGCTCGGCGGCACGGGCAAGGAGAAGGGCAAGCGCCATCCGACGCTCGGCAACAATGTCGTTGTCGCCTCGGGTGCAAAGGTGCTCGGCTCGTTCACCGTCGGCGATCATGCGAAGATCGGCGCGGGCTCGGTTGTGCTGAGACCCGTGCCCGCGCACGCGACTGTGGTCGGCATCCCGGGGCGCATTGTCATGATGAACGGACAGCGCGTACGTACGGAGGCCGATTTTCACAGGGCGCGTGAACTCTCACTCGAATGTGAGGAAAGCGCGGAGGAGCTTGCAAGTGAGCTGGATGTCGACCTCGATCACGATATGCTGCCCGATCCCGAGGCAGAGATGATCGAGCAGATGCGGCAGGAGATCGAGGCGCTGAAGAAACGCCTCTCTGAACTGGAACAACGAGCATAGGGGGAGTATCATGCTTACCGTTTACAATACAATGACGCGGAAAAAGGAAGAGTTTCACCCGCTGCATGCGGGCGAGGTCAGCATCTACTGCTGCGGCGTGACGCCGTACAACGATCCGCATATCGGGAACGCGCGTCCCTTCGTCACATGGGATGTCATCCGCCGCTATCTGGCGCGCAAGGGCTATCGTGTGCGCTACATCCAGAACTTCACGGATGTGGACGATAAGATCATCAATGCCGCGAACCGTGAGGGCGTGACGTGGAAGGAGATCTCCGACCGCTATATCGCTGCGTATTTCAAGGCGATGGACGCGCTGAACGTGCGCCGTGCCGATGTGTTCCCGCGCGTCTCCGAGACGATGGAGGACATCATCCGCATGATTGAGACGCTGATCGCGCGCGGCTATGCGTACGTGACCGAGGTAGGAGATGTCTACTACCGCGTGGAGGCGTTCGCACATTATGGTCGTCTCAGTGGGCGCAGCCTCGACGATATGGAAGCGGGCGCGCGCGTCGAGGTCAACGCGGCGAAGGAGCATCCGATGGACTTTGCTCTCTGGAAGGCGGCAAAGCCCGGTGAACCCTCGTGGGAGAGTCCGTGGGGGGCAGGGCGTCCCGGCTGGCACATCGAGTGCTCGGCAATGTCCGTGAAATACCTCGGCGAGGTGTTTGACTTCCACGGCGGCGGCAACGATCTCATCTTCCCGCATCACGAGAACGAGATCGCACAGGCGGAGCCGTGCATCGACGGCGACGAGAAATTTGCACGCTATTGGCTGCACAACGGCTTTATCACGATTGACAACGAGAAGATGTCGAAGTCGAAGAACAACTTCTTCACAGTCAAGGACATCCTCAAGGAGTTCCCGGGTGAGGTCATTCGCTTCTTCATCCTGCAAACGCATTACCGCAGCCCGCTCGATTTCAGCGACGAGCGTCTGCGTGAGGCGCAGACAGCGCTCGACCGTCTGCGCAAGGCAAATGAGGTCGTCGCAGAACTCTCCGCTCGCGAGGGCGCGTCGGATACTGCGGCGGAACTTGCGGCGCAGGCGGAGACTTTCCTGCGCGACTTCGATGCGGCGATGGACGACGACTTCAATACAGCGCTTGCCATCAGTCAGATGTTCGGCCTTGCAAAGGAGATCAACCGCTACCATCAGGAGGTTGAGCGCGGCGCTGCGTTTGATGCGGCGAACTTCGGGAAGGCGGCGGACGCCTATCATGCGATGGCGGAGATCATCGGCATCTTTGAGCAGGAAGAAGCAGCGGCGGACGACGGGCTCACGGATGCCCTCATGGAGCTCATCATCGGGATTCGGCAGGAGGCACGCGCGGCAAAGAATTGGGCGGTTGCGGACAAGATTCGCGACGGGCTCAAGGAGGCGGGCGTCGTACTCGAGGACACGCCGACGGGCGTGCGCTGGAAAAGGGCTTGACCGCGCATGAAGTTTGAACGGTTTCAGCAGCTTGTACGTATGATGTTCCTGTCCGATGAGGCGGGCAATATCCGCACACGCTATGAGAACGTGGATGCGGCGAATATACATCCGCTTGTTCTCGCATACATAGGCGATGCCTACTTTCACCTCTATGTGCGCCTGCGCCTCCTCTCGTACGAACAGGCACAGGTGCAGGCACTCCATGCGTTCAGCGCACAGATTGTCTCCGCACTCTGGCAGGCGCGCGCCTATCGCGGCATTTCGGAGATGCTCACGGAGGAGGAGCAGAAGATCTATCGCCGTGCGCGCAATACGAAGAGCCACGCGCCGCGCAGCGCGTCCGTTGCGGACTACCATACGAGTACGGGATTTGAGGCACTGCTTGGAAGTCTTTACATCCGTGAGGAAAAGGAACGCCTTGAGGAGATTACGGAGGCGGCATTTCAGGTCATTGCCAAAGAGATGATGAATCAGCAGGAGCAAACACATGGAAATTAAACTGATTGCAAAGACACCGAACTATCTAAAGACCTGCTGGACGGCGGCGCGGACGTGCTACAGTGCGGATTCGCCGATCGAACTGCTCGCCGAGGAGAAGACGGACGAGGAGATGCTGCGCCTCCTCGAACGCATCATGACGAGCAAGCATCTCTCGGTGGTGGAGCACTGCTCCATGACGTTCGCGGTCAAAGACGTGTCACGCACCCTGCTCGCGCAGTACAGCCGCCATCGCATCGGCGTGTCTCTCAGCGTGCAGAGTCAGCGTTATGTCTCCGAGCAGTCTGCAAAGCAGGCGGACGGGCTCTTCGGTCACGTCGTTCCGGAAACCATCGCTGCAAATGAGGAGGCATATGCGCGCTATATGGCGTGCATGCGCGAGATACAGACGGCGTACGACGATCTGCTTGCACTTGGCGTGGCCAAGCAGGATGCGCGCTTCGTCCTGCCGGGCGGTGCGTGTACGAATTTCGTCACGACGCTCAACCTGCGCTCCTTTATGGATGTGTATGAGAAACGCGTTCTGACACCCGGCGCACAGTGGGAGATCAAGGAGATGATGCTCCGTATGCGCGACCTCATTGTGGCGGCGGAACCGTGGCTGGAGCGATTCATTCCGCGTGGATGATGTCGGATGAAGAAGCGACGAGAGGGGAACGCAATGAAGGCAAAGGCAGAGCGCACGGATAAGCGGACAGAAAAACGCGGTGAAAAACGCGTCGAGAAGCACGAGAAACACGGCGAGAAAATTGCAGAGACGCGCACGGCGGAGCAGCCCGCGCATATCCTTACCGGACGTCATGCCATTGTCGAGGCGATCAAGGCGGGGCGGGGCATCAACCGCATCCTGCTTGCGGATGGTCTGCATGGCGGATCTGTGCATGAGCTGCGCGATCTTGCACGTGAGCACGGCATTACGGTGGATACCGTTGGACGGGCGAAGCTGGATGCCGCCGTACCCGAGGGCGTCCGCCATCAGGGCGCACTCGCCTACGTTGCGCCTGTTGCCTACGTCGCTGTCGAGGAGATCATTGCGGCGGCACGGGCGCGCGGCGAGGATCCGCTGCTGCTTCTCCTCGACGGCATCGAGGATCCGCAGAACCTCGGTGCGCTGCTGCGCACGGCGGATGCGGCGGGGGTGCATGGCATCCTCCTGCCGCGTCGTCACAGCGTCCCGCTCACGGAGACCGTCGCACGCGTTTCGGCGGGTGCGCTCGCATACGTTCCCGTCGCACGCATCGGCAACATCGCACAGACCATGCGCGCGCTCAAGGAGCAGGGCTTTTGGATTGCGGGCGCGGATATGTCCGGTGAGGAGACCTATGACCGCGCGAATCTCACGGGTGCACTCGTGCTCGTCATCGGCAGCGAGGGGCGCGGCATGAGCCGTCTCACGCGCGATCTCTGCGACTTTACCGTACGCCTGCCGATGCACGGCAAGATCAACTCGCTCAACGCTTCGGTTGCGGGCGCAATCCTGATGTACGAAGCACTGCGTCAGCGCACGGCGAAGGTGCAGCATGGCTAGGCAGCGGGCGTCCGAATACTACCTCGTCGACGGATACAATGTCATCAACGCGTGGCCGGAGCTTATGCGCCTGCGCGGCAATCTCGACGAAGCGCGCGATGTCCTCGTGCACATTCTCACGGAGTACGGTGCGTTTGAGAACTACGAAATGACCGTCGTCTTCGATGCGTTCTTCACCGAGGACGAGGAGCACGAACTTCAAATCACTGACCGCATGAAGGTGATCTACACGGGGGCAGGTGAGACCGCAGACAGCTGCATTGAGCGCCTTGCGTATACGGCGGTGCGCGCCGGCCGCGAGGTACACGTCGTCACCTCGGACGGCGCAGAGCAAAGCGTCATCCTCGGTGCGGGAGCATACCGCATCACCTCGCCCGAGCTGCGCCGCTCCGTGAAAAAGGCGAAGAAGCAGATGAAGGCGGAGTTCATGAATCCGCACATACAGCCGCTTGCACGCAGCGAACTGCACGAGCGCATCGACCGCGATACGCTTGCGCGGCTTGAGGAGCTGCGGCGTGGAAAATAGAAAAGCAAAACCTCTTTGAGCCAAGAACGGTTCAAAGAGGTTTTTCGTATGGTGCGCCCGGCGGCGCACGTTTCTAACCGATGAAAGATCGGAGTC
>CAUVFG010000002.1:0-33961 GCA_963551125.1 uncultured Selenomonas sp.
TAGCGGCGGGCATCGACGATTTCAATGCAACGCTTGATGCGGTGGATCGCGCCTGCCAGCACGGAGGCACGAAGGAAGCGTGGCTCGCCAAGCAGGTCAAGGAGCTGCCGATGGATATGGAGGAGCGGGGCAGGTATCTTATGGAGGTGCGGGACGGCTTGCAGGCGGGCAATGCCGCTGCCTACCGCACGATCGAGACGGGCGAGCTCGTGCCAGAGATTCCCATGCCTGAGGTGGAGATGACGGGGGGATGGACACAGGCGCAGATCAATGACTATGCACGCGAGATCGGGCAGCAGGCAGCACTCTCGGGTGCAATGGGCGGGGCGATGGATATTGTACGTCCCAATGTGCCGATGAGTCTGCCAGTGGAGATCGAGGGTGCAGAGGACAATATGCGCGGCACGGCGATCGATGTCGGACTGAAGACGGTGGCGGTCGGCGTGCTCAAGGTCGCAGCAGAGAAAGGAAAACTGCCGGGCATGTTCAAGGCAACACCTGTCGCGGCACTACCCGTGATTGCCGGTTCGGCGATGGAAAACTTCCGCATTGCAGGGCAGCTCGTGAACAATCAGCTCAGCACGACACAGGCAGTCGAGCGATTGGGCCGTGTCAACTGTGCCGCTGTCGGAAATCTTGCAGGTCATCTTCTCTCGAGTGCGCTCATTGCAAGAATTCCGTATGTGGGACCAATTGCTGCATTTGTGCTTACGACACCGATTGGTGCACAGATCCAGTCAAAGGTGTCGCAGACGGTGAGTGCTACATTCTATGAGGGATTCGATAAGCTCCGCCCCGTGGCAGTCAAAACGGTGGAGACGATCATGGAGCAGTCCCGCTCCATGATCGAGACGGTCAAGAATTTTGCAAAGAACATGGTGACGGCATAAGAGTCTATTGGAGAGGAGGATCGCGAATGAATCGTGAAGAGGGAAAGCGTCGGCAGAATCCTTTTCTTGCGGATGGTGTGAACCGTAACGCGGCGAACAACGGCGTGACGGAGAAATTTCATGCAGTACGCGGACATGGATTTGCGGCGGAGCGTGCAAATCATCTCTATGACAGTGTCCTGCCCGGCAGCAGTGCGGAGCTGGTGGGGGACAACAACGCAAAGGACGGTGCCGACCGCATTGTAGGCGGTATACAGATTCAGAGCAAATACTGTGCGAGTGGGGCAAAGTGCGTGCGCGAATGTTTCCGCGATGGGAAGTTTCGCTACTATGCGGATGGCAAGCCAATGCAGATCGAAGTGCCGTCGGATCTCTACGAGGATGCCGTGCGGGCGATGGAACGTCGCATTGAAAAAGGCGAGGTCGCGGGTATCAGTGACCCGAAACAGGCACGGAGCATTATCCGGCGCGGTCATATTACCTATGCGCAGGCGCGCAATATCGCAAAGGCAGGAACCATCGAGTCGCTTACCTATGATGCAACAACGGGTGCAATCTCGGCTCTGCCGGGCGCAAGCGTTACGGGATTGGTGAGCTTTTGGAATGCGTGTGAGAGTGGCTGTGATCCCAAAGAGGCGGTATTGATTGCTGCAAAATCTGTAGGTGGCGTTGTGGGGAAGAATGCCGCCATTAATCTCACCGCCTCACAGGCGACGAAGCTCGGGCTTAACGCCGCCCTGCGCCCCGCTGCAAAAACAGTTGTTGAGGCCGTCGGCTTCAAAGGGGCTTCCCTTCTGGTAACGGCTGCCAATGGGGGCAGCAAGGTTCTCACCGGTGCTGCGGCACAGAGCGCCGCCACAAAGTTTCTGACCTCGAATGCCGTGACGGGCGCGGCGACGACGGTCATCCTGTCTGCGAGCGATCTCGTCGATGTCTTTCGCGGGCGCATGTCGACGGGTGAGTTCGCAAAGAACCTTACGCACACAGTGGGTGGCGTCGCGGGTGGTGTGGTTGGCGCAGCTGCGGCAGGAGCGGCTGCGGGATCTGTCATCCCCGGTGCAGGAACAGCGGTTGGCGGTGTGATCGGATTCATCGGCGGGACGATTGGAAATATCCTTGGTTCCTCCGGCGCACGTACCCTAACCTCTGCACTGAGTGACGATGAGTTTGAGCCGGAGCCTGTGGATGTCATGGATGTGCTCGAGGGCGCGTTCAAGCATAAGGGGCAGGAGTATCGGCTTACCCGTGACGAAGCGGATGCGGTCGCAATCGCCTTGCAGCAGCGTATGACCCCCGTATTCATCGACAATCTGATACGCTGCAGGCTCCCCCATTCTAAGGCAAATGCGCTGATGGATGAGCTGATTGCGCCTATCATCCAAAGACGCACACAGACTGCTGTAACGGGATATGACAGCAGCTCGCAGGGACAGGAGGAATCTATGATGTTTGGGAAAAGTCGTGAACAGAAACTGCCGACGAGCGACGAGATGATGCAGGAAGTTGTTGCGACGATTCAACATGCCGCCGCTCAGAACAAGATAACGGCGGAAGATACGGCGGAGGCACTCGAGAATGTTGATATGATGGTAAACGGCGTATGGAAGCCGTTCCTCGATCTGGCGCACGGCAGAGATGTCGAAGAAATTGCACGGGAGGTGCAGGTGCGCCAGGCGGAGTACGAGGAACGGAGTGAACGCCTTGTGGCACGGGAGAATGCGCAGCAGAATCCACCACGGCGGAATGCGGGCGGCGGGGAACTGGATCTTTTGCGAAAGTTTATCGGGTCGTGATGCTGTCGATGCAATGTGTTCCATTCATAGGAGGAAAATCAAAATGAAGAAGTTTATGAAATCCGTGATGAAGAAGTCGGTACTGCTTGGTGGTTTTGCGGCTTGCTTGGCTCTTGGCGGGGCTTTCGATACGGGGCTTGTACCCGATGTTTTGGCAGTAAAGCAGGCTCATGCACAGGATGTGTATGCCGCAACGAGTCAGGGGGCTGATGTCTATGTCATGACGCATACGATTCGCTGGAGCGGGGATAAGAAGTTCAACGTGCGCACGAAGAGTGTGCGTCGCTCTGAGTATGATGTGGAAGGATGGGAGTTTGTCTATACGAATGGAGATTGGAAGTATAGACTGTCAGAGTCGCAAAGCAAGAATGGGCTTGTCCCCGTGAATTCGCCGCAGTATTCGGTCGCATCGAGTCCGGTCATGGGGGCGGTTTTGAATATTTGTCTGAATAACTGATCCTGCGGGATTGTTGTATATCAAGAGATTCTATGCGCCATGTGCGGTGTTTGGAATCTCTTTTGTTTTGCGAAAACACTGCGCTGTGCTATAATGAAATCCATTGTATGAAGGAGGATATTTCACATGAAGATAGATGATATAATTCACGGCTTTCGCCTGATCCGCTCGGAGGAGATCAAGGAGGCGGACGGGCGGGGACATACATTTGTTCACGAGAAGACGGGTGCACGGCTCTTCTTCCTCGAGACAGCGGATGACAACAAGGTCTTTTCGATCAGTTTCCGCACGCCGCCCGTGGATGATACGGGCGTGGCGCATATTGTGGAGCACTCCGTACTCTGCGGCTCACGCAAGTACCCGCTGAAGGAGCCGTTTGTCGAGCTTGTGAAGGGCTCGCTCAACACGTTCCTCAATGCGATGACGTTCCCCGATAAGACGATGTATCCTGTTGCGAGCCGAAACGACCGCGACTTTCAAAACCTCATGGACGTGTACCTCGATGCGGTGTTCTATCCATCTATGCGCACGAATCCGCAGGTGCTGATGCAGGAGGGCTGGCACTACGAGCTCGACGATGCGGATGCGCCGCTTCGTTACAGCGGCGTGGTCTACAACGAGATGAAGGGGGCACTCTCCGCACCCGACGATCTGCTCGGCAGCCGCATCATGGCTGCACTCTATCCCGATACGACGTATGGCTGCGAGTCGGGCGGCGATCCCGAGGCGATCCCGACGCTCACGCAGGAGATGTTCCTCGATTTCCACGCACGCTATTATCATCCCTCGAACAGCTACATCTATCTGTACGGGGATATGGACATCGAGGAAAAACTTGCGTACCTCGACAGTGCGTACCTCTCGCATTTCGAGCGGATTCCCGTGCCCTCGCGCATTGACCGTCAACAGGCATTCGCGGGGCGCGTCGAAAAGGCGCGTTTCTATCCCGTTGGGACGGAGGAGCCGCTCGAGGAAAACAGTTTCCTCTCGCTGAACTGGGTCATCGGCGATACGTCCGACCGCAAGCGCGTGATGGCACTGCAGATCCTCGATCACGCGCTTCTCAGGATGCAGGGCGCACCGCTGCGTCAGGCACTCATCGACGCGGGGCTTGGGCGTGACGTGGACTCGAACTATGAGAGTGACATCCTGCAGCCGCTGTTCAGCATCATCGTGAGCAAGTCGGAGACGGCACGCGCCGATGAATTTGTGCGGATCGTCAAGGAGACCTTGCGGAAACTTGCGGACGGCGGTCTCGATCACACGCTCGTACAGGCATCGCTCAATACGCTTGAGTTCCGTCTGCGCGAGTCGGACTTTGGCTCCTCGCCGAAGGGGCTGATCTACGGCATCCGCATGATGAAGACGTGGCTCTACGACGGTGCGCCTGCGGACTACCTGCGCTATGAGGATGTGCTCGCGGAGCTAAAGGATGGTCTGGAAAAGGGCTACTTCGAGCAGGTGATTCGCACATCCTTCCTTGAGAATCCACACGAGGCTCTCGTGACGCTCGCGCCAAGCCGGACGCTCGGGCAGGAGCGTGAGGCCACGCAGGCGGCGATCCTTGCGGAGAAAAAAGCGGCAATGAGCACCGATGAGATCGCGAAGGTGATGGATGCCTGCACGGCACTCAAGGCGGCGCAGGAGGAGGCGGACTCGGAGGAGGCACTCGCGTCGATTCCGATTCTCGCACGCTCCGACATCCGTGCGGATGCGGAGCGTCTGCCGCTTGTGATTCGTGACCTCGAAGGGACACAGATTCTTTACTCGGATCTTGAGACAAACGGTATTGTCTATCTGAATTTTTACTTCCCGATGGCGGCGGTCGCACAGGCAGATCTGCCGTATGCGTACCTCCTCGCCGAGATGTTCGGCGCGGTCGATACCGCGCGGCACAGCTACGCGGAGCTCGCGATGCTGCGCAGTCTCTACACGGGCGGTTTCGGCGCGGACATTGTCGCCTATACGCGTGCAGGCGAGCCGGACTCGCTCCTGCCGCGTTTCAAGCTGCGTGCGAAGGTGCTGCGTGAGAATCTGCCGCGTCTTTTCGATCTCCTCGCGGAGATTATGACGGAGAGCGATTTCTCGGGCACAAAGCGCGTGCGCGAGCTGATCGGCGAGGAAAAGACGGGCATGGAGCTGTCCCTGCAGCGTGCGGCAAATCAGGTTGTCGCGTCGCGCATCGCTGCCGATCTCATGCCCTCGGGCTGCTATGCCGAGGTCGGCGGGCTGCCGTTCCACGACTTCCTGCGTACGTTCAAGGATGATTTCACGGCGCGTCATGCCCAGATGCAGGCGGCATTCCGCCGTATCCTGCCGCAGATTTTCAATGCAAACGATCTGATGGTGAGCGTTACCGCACCTGCGGCGGACTACGATGAGATTGCGGCGGGGCTTACGGCATTCCGGCAGAAGCTCTCGTCCAAGACCTTCCCCGCAGCATCGTACACATGGGAGATTGCGCCGAAGAACGAGGGGCTGATGACGCAGAGCCGCGTACAGTATGTGGCGAAGGGCGCAAACTTTATCAAGTTGGGATTCTCCTACACGGGCGTTCTGCGCGTGCTTGAGACGCTGCTGCGCTATGATTACTTCTGGACGCGGATTCGTGTGCAGGGGGGGGCGTACGGTGCGATGACGCAGTTCAACCGCAACGGGTTTATGATCTTTTCATCCTACCGCGACCCGAACCTCGCGGAGACGTTCGCAGTGCTCGATGAGACGGCGGACTATGTGCGCTCGTTCGATGTGTCCGACCGCGAGATGGACAAGTTCATCATTGGCACGATGAGCAGTGTGGATGCGCCGCTCACGCCGCAGATGAAGGGCGATATTGCGGCGACGTTCCACCTGCGCGGCATTACATGGGAGGATCGCCAGAAGGCACGCGCGGAGATTCTCACGGCACGTCAGGAAGATGTGCGTGCGCTCGCGCCGATGATTGAGGCGGCAATGCGTGAAAATGTGCGCTGCGTGCTCGGCGGCGAGGAGAAGATTCGCGCAAACGAGGCACTCTTTGGGGAGATTCGTCCCGCGCTGCGGACGTGAGGAAAATTTTTGACTTTTCATGCCGCGCGTGGGATAATAGCGGCAGATGAACTTGAAGGGGGAACTGCCATGAAAAAGACAATTTTCCGTGGTGCCGGCGTTGCCATTATCACGCCGTTTACGGAAACAGGCGTAAATTATCCCGAACTCGGACGTATCATTGACGATCAGATTGCGGGCGGTACGGATGCCATCATCATTACGGGGACGACAGGTGAGTCTGCGACGATGACGGACGCAGAGCACCGCGAGGCCATCCGCTTTGCTGTGGAGCAGGTAAAGGGGCGCATCCCCGTCGTGGCGGGAACCGGCTCGAACGAAACTGCCTACGCGGTCGAGCTCTCGCAGTATGCGGAGAAGGTCGGGGCGGATGCGCTGCTTCTTGTGACCCCGTACTACAATAAGTGTACGCAGAACGGACTCATTGCCCACTATACGAAGATTGCGGACAGCGTGAACATCCCTGCGATTCTCTACAATGTGCCCTCGCGTACGGGCGTGAACATCAAGACGGAGACATACGCCGCCCTCGCAAAGCATCCGCGCATCGTCGCGGTCAAGGAGGCGAGCGGAGATCTCTCGGCGATCCTGCGTCTGCGTGCGGCGGTTGGCGACGAGCTCGCGGTTTACTCGGGCAACGACGATCAGATCGTGCCCATCCTCTCGCTCGGCGGCGCGGGGGTTATCTCCGTGCTCTCAAATGTTGCGCCGCAGGCGACGCACGATATCTGTCAGCACTATTTCGACGGGAATGCTGCGGAGGCGGCACGGCTCCAGATTGCATACGCCGACCTCATCGACGCACTTTTCTGTGAGGTCAATCCGATCCCCGTGAAGACAGCGATGCGCCTCCTCGGCTACAACGTGGGGCCGCTGCGTATGCCGCTCTCGGAGATGGAGCCGGCGCATACGGCGAAGCTGGAGACAGCACTCAAGGCGCATGGGCTGCTGAAGTAATTCGATCAGATGCTCTCCCTTTGTGCGGTGCGCGACGGGGGAGCGTTTTCCTGTTCATGGGGAGGATTGGCGTGAATCCGATTGCGGAACGCCTTGCGCGACAGGATGTGATTGTGCTCGATGGTGCGCTTGCGACGGAGCTCGAGGCGCGTGGCTTTTCGGTGAATGACGCGCTGTGGTCGGCAAAGGCGCTCTTTGAACGTCCCGACCTCCTGCGCGAAATTCATCTCGAGTATTTGCGCGCGGGTGCCGATGTGGTGACGAGCGCGAGCTATCAGGCAACGGTCGAGGGCTTTATGAAGCATGGCTTTACGGAGGAGGAAGCCATCGCACTTTTGCACAAGTCCGTGCATTTGGCGCGGGAGGCATGTGATCTGTACTGCACGGAGCGCGGTGCGGATGGCAATGTACCGCTTGTGGCGGCATCGGTCGGGCCATACGGGGCGTATCTCGCCGACGGCTCGGAGTATCGCGGGGATTATGCAGTGGATGAGGATGCTCTGACAGCGTTTCATGCGGGGCGGCTCCCCATCCTTGCAGCGGCGCAGCCCGATCTGCTCGCCTGTGAAACGCTGCCGTGTCTGGTGGAGGCACGTGCGATTGTGCGCGCGCTGCGCGAAAGAGAGATACGGATTCCCGCGTGGTTCTCGTTCTCCTGTCGCGATGCGGCGCACATCAGTGACGGCATGGAGATTGCGGAATGTGCGCGGTGGTTGGACGGCGTGACCGAGGCTGCGGCGATCGGGGTGAATTGTACGGCACCGCAGTACGTAGAATCATTGATTGGCGTGATCCGAAGGGAAACGACAAAGCCCATCGTCGTCTATCCGAACTCGGGCGAACTGTATGATGTCTCGGATCGGAAGTGGCATGGTGCGGCGGCAGACTTTGGAGCGGGGGCACGGCGTTGGCGTGCGGCGGGAGCGCGGCTTATCGGCGGCTGCTGCAGGACGACGCCGCGTGAGATCGCAGACATAGCCGTATGGGCAAAGGATTGAGCGAGGTGATGAACATGGAGGAAGGGCGCACAGCGGTTAATCTCCCGCGTGCGGAACGCGCCATGCGTGAATTTCTTGAGGCGGTCGGGGTTGATCTTGCTGCACAGGGGATGGAGGAGACACCCGCACGCGTGGCGGATCTCTATGCGGAACTGTTCTCAGGGCTGCATGCGGATGCACGGGAACTATGGGAGGATGTGATGACGGAGGAGACGGATGGTCTCGTTGCCGTGCGCGCAATTCCATTTCACTCCGTCTGTGAGCATCATCTGCTCCCATTCTTTGGAACGGCGCATATTGTCTACCGCCCGCACGCAGGACGCGTGGCGGGATTTGGCGTTTTCACGCGGCTTGTCGCGTGCATGGCGCGGCGTCCACAGCTGCAGGAGCGGCTGACAACGGAAATCGCACGTGAGATCGAGCAGGGGCTCGGAGCGGAGGGGGTGCTCGTCGTCGTTGACGCGCAGCAGCTCTGCATGACGATGCGCGGAGCGCGTGCGCATGGTACGAGGACGACAACTTCGGCGTGTCAGGGCGTCTTTCGCGATGACAAAACGATGGAACTGCAGGCGTGGCAGATGTTAGGAGAATGGGGAAGTGCAGAGAACATATCGCTTTCGTGACGGGAAGGAACTGCGACTTGGTGCGCGGACACTTGTCATGGGCATCTTGAATGTGACGCCGGACTCGTTTTCGGACGGCGGCAGATGGGATACGCGTGACAATGCCCTGCGTCATATGGAGGAGATGGTGCGGGACGGCGCGGACATCATCGACGTCGGTGCGGAGTCGAGCCGCCCCGGGTTCATCCCGATGAGCGCAGCGGAGGAAATCGAACGACTTCTGCCATTTCTCGAAGCTGTTCTGCCCGCGTGCCCCGTACCTGTCTCCGTGGATACGTTCAAGGCGGAGACGGCGCGGGCGGCGCTCTGTGCGGGCGCACACCTGCTGAATGACATCTGGGGACTGCAGTATGCGGAAGAGCCGGGAGAGATGGCACGCGTTGCGGCAGAGGCGAACGTGCCTGTTGTCGTCATGCACAATCAGAACGGGACGGCGTATGACGCAGACATAATCGCCGCCATGCGCAGCTTTTTCCTGCGTTCGCTTGAGATTGCGGATGCGGCGGGGCTTGCGCGTGAGAATATCATCCTCGACCCCGGCATCGGTTTCGGCAAAACGGCGGAGCAGAATATGCACGTTATGCGGCGGATGGATGAACTCATCTCGTATGACGGCATGGGCTATCCTGTCCTGCTCGGGGCGAGCCGCAAGAGCTTCATCGGCGCGGCGCTCGACCTGCCTGTCGAGGAGCGTATGGAGGCGACGGGGGCGGCGTGTGTCATGGGAATTGAGCGCGGTGCATCGATTGTACGCGTGCATGATGTCGAGCCGATTGTGCGGATGTGCCGCATGACGGATGCGATACTGGGAGCATGATATGGACACAATTTTTTTGCGTGGCATGACATTTGCGGCGGCGCATGGCGTACTCCCACATGAGCACGGGGTGCGGCAGCGCTTTATCGTGGATGCGGAGCTGCTGCTCGATCTGCACGGCGCGGGCATGCACGATAATCTCGCGGAGACGGTGAACTATGCCGAGGTCTATGAGATTGTGCGTAAGACCATCGAGGGCGAGACGAAGAAGCTGATTGAATCGCTCGCCGAGGACATTGCGGGCAGGGTGCTCGCGGCGTTCTCCATGATTCAGACCATTCGCATTACCGTCCATAAACCTGCGGCGCCCATCCCGGGGATATTCTCGGATGTGGGCGTCTCCATCACACGGGAGCGCGAAGAACTGTGAGACGGACTGCCTACATTGGGCTCGGGGCGAATCTCGGCAATCGCGGAGAGACGATGCGCGCTGCATTGCGGTGCATGGCGGAGCTTCCTACGATAAATGTGGAGCGAGTTTCTGCGTTCTACGAAACGCCGCCGTGGGGCAGGATCGATCAGCCGTCTTTTCTCAATGCGGCGGCGCGCATTGTATTTGACGGTACGCCGTATGAACTCCTTGCCGATCTCCAACGGATTGAGCAGGAGCTCGGGCGCGTGCGCCATGAGCACTGGGGTGCGCGGACGATCGATCTCGACATCCTGCATATCGAGGGTATGACTTGCACGGATGAAGCGTTGACACTGCCGCATCCCTATCTAACGGAGCGTGCCTTTGTGCTTGTACCGCTCCATGAGATTGCGCCGGAACTCTGCATGCATGAAAAATCCATCGCCTCATATTATGATGAAGTCGATCGTACGGGCATCGTGCGTGCGCCCGAACTCTCCGCACCGTATCCGCTCACGCTCATTGCCGCCTGTGATGAGGAGGGCGGTATTGGACGGGCGGGGCAGCTGCTCACGGACTGCCCCGAGGATATGACGCATTTTCGCCATACAACGATGGGTGGGATCGTTGTCATGGGACGCCGTACGATGGAGAGTCTGCCCGCACGTAGACCGCTCGCAGGACGGGAAAATGTTGTGCTCTCCGGGACGATGGAGCGGGTGGAGGGGTTCCGCATTGTGCGCGACCTTCTGGAGCTGTGGGCGCTGCTCGGGCGGCTCATATGCGATGTGGAGCGTCCGATCTTTGTGATCGGCGGCGGGGAATGCTATCGGCTGCTCCTGCCATACACGCGGCAGGCATACATTACGCGCCTGCCGGGGACGTACGGAGCGGATGTCTTTTTGCCGCCGCTGGACGGCTTCGCTTTGCGCGAGAGCTGCGCTGCAGAAAGCTGTATATTTGAAATTTACGAGAGAGTTTAGCATGGCAAAGGAAATCTTTCATAACGATTGGCAGGAGCTGCTTGCAGATGAAATGACGCAGCCGTACTATCGGGAACTGCGGGAGTTCCTGATCGCGGAGTATCGCACGAAGCGCATCTATCCTGATATGTTTGCAATCTTCAACGCACTGCACTACACGAGCTTTGCGGATACGAAGGTCGTCATCCTCGGGCAGGATCCGTACCATGGGGACGGTCAGGCGCACGGGCTCTCGTTCTCTGTACAGGTCGGCATCGACCCGCCGCCGTCGCTCCTCAACATCTATAAGGAGATGCAGGACGATCTCGGCATTGTGCCGCCCGCGCATGGATGCCTCATCCCGTGGGCAAAACAGGGCGTGCTGCTCCTCAATACCGTGCTCACCGTGCGCGCCCATGCGGCGGCTTCTCATCAGGGCCATGGCTGGGAGCGGTTCACCGACCACATCATTCAGCTGCTCGGTGCGCGTGAGCGTCCACTCGCCTTTATCCTCTGGGGCAGCCCCGCACGGCGCAAACGCAGCCTCATCACGAATCCGCGGCATCTCATTGTCGCCTCGCCGCACCCGAGCCCGCTCTCGGCACATCGCGGCTTCTTCGGTAGCCGCCCCTTCTCGCGCGTCAATAATTTTCTCGTACAGGCGGGCGAAACGCCGATCACATGGCAGCTGCCGCCGGCGGATGAGATTGAGGCATAATCTTGATAAATATATAGGAGAAACATCATGAAAATTCCATCGTTACGAAATATCTGCGCGCTCGGTCTCGTCGTCTGTCTCGGAGGCTGCGGTTCACCCGCAGCCTCCTCGGCAGAGATGCCGCACGAGATTGTGCAGGAGCATATACCGACGGACGGGCAGAAGGAAATCTACCTTGCGGGCGGCTGCTTCTGGGGGACGGAACTGTATACGAGCCTCGTGTACGGCGTTGTCTCGGCGGAGAGCGGCTATGCGAACGGTGTGACCGCGCATCCGTCCTATCGCGAGGTGTGCAGCGGCAGTGGTCATGCGGAGACGGTGCATATCGTCTATGATCCCGCAAAGGTCAGTCTGGACGAACTCCTCACGGCATTCTACGACTCCATCGACCCAACGGCAAAGGATCGGCAGGGCAACGACATCGGACGTCAGTATCGCTCGGGCATCTACTACGTACCGAATGCAGACGGCAGTGAGAGTGCGGATGCCGCCGTGATACGCACGTCTCTCGATGCGCTGCAGCAGCGCATTGGAAAACCTCTTGCGATTGAGGTGGCGCCGATTGTAAACTTCTACCGCGCCGAGGATGCTCATCAGGAATACCTCGTGAAGAATCCGAACGGTTACTGCCACATCTCACCCGCGCTTATTGCCAAGATGCGCGAGAAACGTGCGACGGCGGAGCGTGCGGCGGCAGCGAAGCCCACACGTACGTATGAAAAACCATCGGATGCGGAACTCAAGGCTCGTCTGACGGGGATGCAGTATGCCGTCACACAGGAGAAGGCAACGGAACGCCCATTTTTCAATGAGTATGACCACGAATTCCGCGAAGGGATCTACTGCGACATCACGACGGGGGAGCCGCTTTTCATTTCCGCAGATAAATATGACTCGGGCTGCGGCTGGCCGGCATTCTCGCGTCCGATTGACAGCACGCTCATTGCCGAGCACGAGGATCGCTCGCATGGAATGGTGCGTACGGAGGTCACGGCAGCAGGCAGCGGCGCACATCTCGGGCACGTCTTTAACGATGGCCCGGCGGCGACGGGCGGCCTGCGCTACTGCATCAACAGCGCCTCCCTGCGCTTCATCCCAAAGGAGGAGATGGAGGCGGAGGGATACGGCGACTATCTCTATCTGTTGGAGCAATGAATTTGGAAACAATCTGTCAGATTAAGAGAATTCGCAAAATATCTCATTAGCGTATTGACAAGTACTTCCTCCAGTGTTATCTTTATCAGAGTCTTTCATCTATGAAAACTTTATAGCATTGGATTAGGTACGAATGTTTAATAGAAAATCCGGTAAAGGAGCTATCTCCATAAGCCGGAGCGGTCCCGCCACTGTATCAGTGAGCAAGCCTGCATGGAAATGCGATGTCATTTCTGAGAACGTCACTGGGGGGGAAGTTCCCTTGGGAAGGCACAGGCACGCGATGAACTGGAGCCAGGAGAACTGCCTGATTGACAATCGCCGTTTGACCTGCGAGTGATAGGGATGGGGATTTGCGTGCTGTTATGCCGCTTTGAGACCCTTTAATTGAGAGCCGATGAGCCCTTTTCTGCTGTTGCAGGAAGGGGCTTTTCGTTTACCCCTATGCCTAAGACCAAGGCACTCCCATTCTACAGCTTAGACAATGAGGTAGACAAGGGGGCGGTCGCGCACCGCGCCCCTAATCTATAAATCTATTGTAATATCGCGGAACGGATGGCATGGGGGTGGAGGTCATCCTGCGGGAAAAGCCGCAGCACGTCGTCTCGCTGATGTCGAGCGCCGCGTTGGGAATATCCCCGAGGAGGATCGTCCCATTGTTGTAGCGTTTGCGTTCAGCCGCGTGTTCGGGCAGAAGGACGGGCTCTTTGACGATATGTGTCGCCATGCGTCCCTGCGCAACGGTGCTGCCATGGTCGGGCTGACGGCAGATACGCCCGTTTCGATGGAGCAGATTGTTGCGCTCGATCCCGATGTTTTCCTCCTGCCGACATGGGGTGCAGAGGGGGAAAAGACGGAGGACTTTCGCCAGAAGCTCCGCAACGATCCTCTGTTTATGCACGTCAAGGCGGTGCGAGAGAATCATCTTTACACCGTGCCTGATACCTACCGCTACAGTGCAGGGCAGAACGCGATTGAGTGCGTCTATGAGCTGGCACGTGCGGTCTATTCGGAGCGCTTTGCAGATGAGAGGTGAGAAAACGAGAATGATGCCGCTGCGGATGCTGGTGCTGAGCCTCACGGGAGACTGTAATCTTGCGTGTCGATACTGTTATGCATCCGACCAAGACCGCAGCACAATGACGTGGGATACGGCGCGGCGTGCCATTGATCTCGTAGCGGAGAGCGGAGTCCCGTTCATCCTCCAGCTCTCGGGCGGCGAACCGCTGCTCGCACTGCCGCTTCTCGTGCAGATTGCGGACTATGTTCGCGGGAACCACATACGGGCGCGCATGGATATTCAGACGAATGGGACGCTCATCTCCGACGAGGCTGCGGATTTTCTCTGCGATGCGGGGATTGGTGTCGGTGTCAGCCTTGACGGCAGACCCCCTGTGCACGATGCGCTCCGACGTTTTCCGGACGGGCGCGGGACATCTTCTGCTGTGATTACGGGGATTCAACGCCTCGCACAGCGCGGCATTGAGATCGGTCTGACCTGTGTTGTTACGGCGGAAAATGTTGGGGAACTCCCCGGCATCATAGAGATGGCATATTATCTTGGAAACGTGCGCCGTGTGGGGTTTGACCTCCTGCGCGGACAGGGTCGCGGTGCTTCTGTCCGTCCTGCACAGGCGTGCGATGTTGCCCTTGCGATGGAGCACGTCTTTGATCTTTGCAGAAAACTTGAACGATTGACCGGGCAGCACATTGCCATCGCCCAGGCAGAGCAGGCTGCGTGCCTTGCGCATCGCGCGGATGACGGATTCTCTCACTGCCATGCAATGAGCGGCGCAGGGGTTCACATCGATGCCGTTGGTCGTATCTATGCCTGCTCCTCCTTTGTCGGCGATGAACGTTTTCTGCTCGGCGATGTGGAGCATGGCATTGACGTGCGTCGACAGCGAGAACTGTCACATGAAATGCAGAGGACGATGGTATTTTGTCGTGCCTGCACGGATTTCCTCCGCTGCGGTGGCGCGTGCTATGCACGCTTGGCGGGCAATAATGCACTCTGTACGGCAGAATGCGTGCTCAAACGCGCGGCGATGAAGGAAGTCGCATCCTGATTTTGTCAGAAAAACAAGGATTACACGAATGAAAACGAAAGCAATATACCCGTTTACAGCCATAGTCGGACAGGAGGAGATGAAGACGGCGCTCCTCCTCAGCGTTGTCATGCCGTCGCTTGGCGGTGTGCTGATCAAGGGGGAGAAGGGGACGGCGAAATCCACTGCCGTTCGTGCTGCCGCCGCACTCCTGCCGGATTTGCAGGCGGTGACGGGCTGTGCCTGTCACTGCGATCCGTCGTTGCCGGATCTATACTGTGATGCCTGCCGTGCACGGCGGGGATCCGGAGAAGAGCTTGCGGCAGAGGAAATTCCGATGCGTGTGGTGGAACTGCCCGTCAGCGCGACGGAGGATCGTGTGGTCGGGACACTCGATATGGAGGAGGCGATTCAACACGGACGCAAGGCGTTTGAACCCGGCATTTTGGCAGCCGCAAACCGCAATATCCTCTATGTAGATGAGATCAATCTGCTCGAGGATCATATCGTCGATATTCTGCTCGACTCTGCGGCGATGGGCGTGAATACCGTCGAGCGCGAGGGCATCTCCTATGCCCATCCGGCGCGCTTCGTCCTCATCGGGACGATGAATCCGGAAGAGGGGGACATTCGTCCGCAGCTGCTCGATCGCTTTGCACTTTCTGTTACAGTTGCGGGGGAGGCAGACCCCGAGACTCGCGTCGAGGTCATCCGTCGGCGGATCGCCTACGAGCGTGATCCCGATGAGTTTGCCGCCGCCTACGCAGGAGAGCAGGAGCAGCTACGTACGCAGATCGCTGCGGCGCGTGCGCGTGTCCCCCATGTGGAGGTTCCAGATGACATCCTCGGCTATGCAGCTCAGATCTCGCTGACGCTCGGCGTCGACGGACACCGTGCGGACATCACGCTCATCAAGGCGGGGATTGCACACGCGGCACTTGCAGGACGAAAGGCTGTCACGGCGGAGGATTTGCAGCGCGTCAGCCGCCTCGTCCTCGCACACCGTATGCGCCGCCGTCCTTTCGAGGAGGGGGCGGTCGACTGGAGTGCAGTGGATGCGATCTTGGGAGAAGACGTGTGACCAACTCGGTGGAGGAAATACATTGGATACGCCGCGTTATCCGTTGACTGCCATTGTTGGGCAGGAGCACGCACAGCGCGCACTTTCGATTGCGCTCATCAACCCGCGTGCGGGAGGTCTCCTGATCTCCGGCACGCGCGGCACGGCAAAATCCGTTCTCGTCTGTGCGGCGGCGCCCTTTACGCAGACGGGGCGCATTGTGGAGCTCCCGCTCGGCGCGTCCGAGGATATGGTCTTCGGTACGATCGATGTGGAGACGGCTCTGCAAAAAGGGGAGCGGCGTCTGCGGCATGGCCTGCTGCACCGTGCACGCAATACATTTCTCTATATGGATGAGGTCAATCTTCTGCGTGAGGATATTTTGTCCACGGTTCTGAAATGTGCAGGAGATGGCTCATTTCGCCTCGAGCGGGACGGACTGTCGGTCACCGAGGAGGTTTCCTACACGCCTGTCGGCACGATGGATCCCGCAGAGGGCACGCTTCGCCCTGCGCTCTTGGATTCTTTCGGTATGTTTGTGACGATGGAGGAGGAGGGGGACACGGTGCGGCGGAGCGAGATTGCCGCGCGTGTACTCGCATACGAGCGTGATCCGGCATCCTTTCATGCCTCCTATGCTGCGCAGGAGGAAGCATTTGGGACGATGATCAACCGTGCCCGCGCATTGCTGCCGCGCGTGGAGGTTCCGTCTGCCATTCTCCATTTTATAGCTGCCTGTGTTGCGCGCGCATGTTGTGTCGGCAACCATGCGGAGATTTATCTCATCGAGGCAGCGTGTGCGATTGCAGCGCTCGCAGGAAGATCGTTCGTCATGCCTGCGGATGTGGAGGAGGCTGCGGAATTTGTGCTCGTGCATCGCATGAGCCGTCCGCCTGAGGAGGAGCAGCCGCCGTCCGATGATGGGCGTACATCGGAGCAGGGGCAGAATGAGATGCCGGATGAGCCGCAGGAATCACTCCCTCCGCAAGATGACGGAGGAGCGGAGACCTCTCATGAATCCTCGGCGGAGAACGAACCCCGGAATTCTCCTCAGGAGGGGGAGGACGCGGGCACGTCCTCCGAGGAGATGCCGAGCGCCGATGATGAGCGTGTCGCTGCGCCGCTTGAAAATGTCATGGCGCGCCTCTCGCTCCTCCATATGAAGATGCGCGCGCAGGGCGGCAAGAGCGGCAGACGGGATATTGTGCAGCTGCGCACGGCGGGCGGGCGCTGTCTGCGCACGGAGCTGCCGCATGGCGACGCTCGTCCTGACCTCGCCCTCGCGGCAACCCTGCGCGCAGCTGCGCCGCATCAGCGCCGCCGCAGGGGAGCACAGGCGGTTGTGATTCACCCTGAGGATGTGCGCGTCTGGGTGCGTGCGCAGCGCTCGGCCGCAAATCTCCTTTTTCTCGTCGATGCGAGTGGTTCGATGGGCGCACGCGAGCGCATGCGCACGGTCAAGGGGGCGATCCTTGCCCTCTTGCAGGAGGCGTATCAAAAGCGCGACCGCGTGGGGCTGATTGCCTTTCGGCGGGAGCGCGCGGAGACGCTCCTGCCGATGACGCGCAGCGTGGAGCTGGCGGAAAAGCAGCTGCGCGACCTGCCGACGGGCGGACGCACGCCGCTCGCCGAGGGGCTCGCCCACGCACTGAAAACGGTACGCGAACTCGCGCGCAGAGGCGCAGAGAAGACGGTGCTCATCCTGATTACGGACGGGCGCACGAATGTCGCGCGCGATGGAGATGACGGCGTGCAGCGCGCGCTGCGTGCAGCCGAAGAGATCGCAGGCACGCAGGCGCTCACGCTCGTGCTCGATACGGAGCGCGCCGTGCCGCGCGTCGGTATCGCGCCTGAGATTGCACGGCGCATGGGGGCTCACTATTATACATTGGAGCAGCTGACGGCAGAGGGCGTGCTTGAGATTGTCCGCACATCCCGCAGAGCATAGGAGGTCAATAGAATCGTGGAACTGGCAAAGTTAACGACGGGGGACACTATCTACCGATATGACAAGAGTATTGTTCTGTTCTTTTCGGGTGTGCGCAAGGTGCTCAGTACCTCGCTTTACAACGGGGGGTACCATGAGGACTTTACCGCAGTGTTCAACCGTGATATGACGCAGGGCGCGGGGATGCCCTGCGAGACGTTCGCGGATACCTATGTGGAGAGTATGCGCATCGTCGCGCAGAAGATCGGTCTGGATCCGAACCGCACGACGGGGATGGGAACCGCCGCGCAGATGGAGAACGTCTCCATACAGTCGCGCAGCTACAAGGAACTCACGGTGACCGCCATTGTGACGGGCGGTGTGGAGACGAATGGGGGGCGCGTTGGTGATCCGGCATCCTATTACAAGACAGCTCCGAAGAAAAGCGGAACGATCAACATCATTCTTGTGGTCGACGCAGATCTTCCGCCGGGGATTCTTGCGCGTGCACTCGTGACCTGCACGGAGGCAAAGACGGCGGCGCTGCAGGAACTCATGGCAGACAGCCGTTACTCCTGCGGGCTTGCTACCGGTTCCGGCACCGATCAGACCATCGTTGTCGCCAATACGGAGTCGCCGCTGTACTTCGAGGGCGCGGGCAAACACTCCAAACTCGGCGAACTGATCGGTCAGTCGGTCATGGCTGCGGTCAAGGAGGCGCTTGGAAAGCAGTCGGGGCTGACCCCCGCGCGCCAGCACAATCTCCTGCGTCGTCTGCGCCGGTTTGGCATTACCGGAGACACGCTCTGGCATGACTATGAGGAGCGGGTGCAGACCGTGCGTCTTATCAAGCCTCGTTTTTTGCAGATCCTTCATGAGTTTGGGGAGCATTCAGGTGTCTTTGCCCTCGGCGTGAGCTATATACATCTCTACGATGAATTTTTGTGGGGGCTGCTCACGGAGGAGGAGACACGTGCGATGGGCGCACATTTTCTCATGGAGATGGCGCATCGTGCGGATGTTCCGCTGCCTGCACAGTGGCAGGATGGAGAGGACTATATGCAGGCGTTGGCGACATTCCTTGTGGATTCTGTTTGTGCGAGGGCGGAGAACCTGCCCGAAGAAGGCGGGGCGGCATGAGGATTGCAGTCTATACCAACATTCTGCGCGTTACCGCGCTTGCACGTCATTGTGCCGCCGATATGGAGGAGCCCGAGGTATGCGTGTGCGCCGCAGACGGCATGGACGACTGGAGGGCAATGCGCGTGGCGGCGGATCTCTATCTCTTTCTCTGGATGGGTACAGGGCTGGATAGTGATTTCTTGCAGAAAGCGTCGCGCGACTTGCAGAGGAATCGAATCCCCCATCTGATCGTTGTAGACAATGCCGATCATGATAAGGTGACATATGGCTTTTCGGAGGAGCAGATCCGGACGGCATGGGCATATTTTCGCTATGATGGCGAGGAGAATATGCGCAATCTTTTTTATTGGATTGGCAGGGCGTTCGGTGGGCTTGCCTGCACGGCAGAGCCGCCTGTGCCGCTCGCGTGGAATGGCGTCTATCATCCCGACTGGGCAGGGAATCCCGAGGATGCGGCGGGCTACCTCGCCGCACACTGTGATGCGGAGCGCCCGACCGTCGGTGTGATCTTCTACCGCTCTGAGTGGATTACGGGGGATTTCACCTATCATGCGGCACTCATTCGTGCCATCGAGGCGGCGGGGATGAATGCGATCACCGTTTTCTCGAACTCATATCGGGACGAGCGCGTGGAGTCTCCGACGCTGATGGAGGCGATCAAGAAATATTTCTGCCCGCGCGGGCAGTGCATTGTCGACGTGATCGTCAGCACGATGAAGTTCTCGATCAAGGCGGGCGGCACGCGCATCGAGGATCTCTATGTGCTCAGCGTCCCCATCCTCGAGGCGTATACGGTACTCGCGCCGATGGAGGAGTGGGAGCGCTCTCCCGCAGGCCTCGACCCGATGGAGGTCTCGATGAGCGTCGCAATGCCCGAGTTCGACGGCGTGATCCACGCTGTCCCGATTGCGGCAAAGGTGCGCGACGAGAGCGGAGAGGTCTGCTATGCGGCACTCGAGGAGCGCATGGCACGGATTGCGGCAAAGGCGCGGAAATGGGCGACGCTGCGCCGCAAATCGAATGCCGAGAAGAAAATCGCCGTTGTCTTTCACAACTATCCGCCGACGAATGCAAACATCGGCAGCGCGGCGGGGCTGGACTCGCCCGAGAGCGTGCTCCGCCTGTTGACGGCGATGCGTGCGGCGGGCTATGTGATCGACGAGATTCCCGAGAGCAGCAAGGCGTTTATGAAGCTGCTGACAAATCACGCGACGAACGACCGCCGCTTTATGAGCGCGGCACAGGCGCGCGATGCCGACGGACATCTCACGGCAGAGCAGTACCACGCCTTTTTCAAGGAACTGCCCGACAGCGTGCGCACACAGCTCGAAAAGGACTGGGGAGATGCGCCCGGCGATGTGTTCAGCTATGACGGGAAACTGCTTATCCCGGGTACGCTGAACGGCAATCTCTTCATCACGGTACAGCCGCCGCGCGGCTTCGGCGAGGATCCCGGCAAGCTGCTGCACGCACCCGATGCGGCACCGACGCATCACTACATCGGCTACTATCACTGGCTGCGTGACATTTGGAAGGCGGATGCTGTGATCCACGTCGGCACGCACGGCTCTCTCGAGTGGCTGCCGGGCAAGGGCACGGCCCTCTCGAATGCATGCTACCCCGATGTGTCGCTCGGCGATCTGCCCGACATCTATCCCTACTGGATCACGATTGTCGGTGAAGGAATTCAGGCGAAGCGACGCGGGGCGGCGTGCCTCATCAGCCATCTCTCGCCGCCGATGGAGCTCGCGGGTGACTTTGAGGAGCTGGGGGAACTCGAGCAGGTGCTTGATGAGTACGTTCATTTCCGCGCGTCTCAGCCCGATAATCTCGAGGCGGCAGAGGCACTTGTGTGCGAGAAGGCGGCCGCCTGTCATTTCGAGGACGAAATCGAGGAGGGCGCGGATTTCTCCGACTACGCTACCGCGCTCCACAACTATGTGACGGACATCAAGAACATGCAGATCCGCACGGGGCTGCACATCCTCGGACGTGCGCCCGAGGGAGAGCGCCTTATCGATTTCGTGTGCGCCCTTGTTCGCATGGAGCACGGCGGGGAGGCCTCGCTCGTACGCCTCATCGCTGCGCAGGCAGGCTATGACTATGAGGAGCTGCTGACGCACAGCGCGCGCATGACAGCGGATGGGATGACCTACGGCAGGAAGCTGGATGCAGTCGAATCGGAGCTACGGGCGATCATTGCCTTTCTCGCAGAGCATGATTATACGCCGGAGGCTGCGGAGGCGGCGCTGGCGCTGCCCATCATCGCTGCGGCTTCTGCGGAGGCTCGCGCATCCTTTTCCCAGGCGCTGCATGAGATTGTGGAGGATATGGTGCCGCGTCTGCGCCGTACAGAGGGGGAGATTACGGAGACGCTGCGTGCGCTCACAGGCAGATACATCGAGCCAAGCCCCGCCGGCGCACCGACGACAAACGGCGTGGATGTGCTGCCGACGGGGCGGAACTTCTACGGCCTCGATCCGCGCTGCATGCCGACACCTGCCGCATGGGAGTACGGAAAACAGCTCGGTGACGCCCTCATCGAGCAGTACATCAGCGACGAGGGGCATTATCCTGAGGCGGTCGGCATTGTATTCTGGGCGGGCTCGAATATGCGCAGTCACGGGCAGTGCATCGCAGAGCTCTTCTATCTCATGGGGGTGCGTCCCATATGGCTGCGTCCCTCGCAGCGCGTGTGCGCACTTGAGGTGATTCCCCTCGCAGATCTGAAACGCCCGCGCATCGACGTGACCGCGCGCATCAGCGGATTGTTCCGCGATGCCGTCCCCAACGCCGTGCATTGGGTGGATGAGGCGGTGCGCATGGTGCGTGACCTCGATGAGAGCGATGCGGAGAACTATGTGCGCAAGCACGTCCTCTCTGATACCGCATGGCTCGAGGAGCAGGGGGAGGTACGGGAGAGTGCATGGGAGCGTGCCTCCGTTCGCATCTTCGGTGATCCTCCGGGGGCGTATGGTGCGGGCATCGGTGACCTGCTCGAGTCAAAGGCGTGGGAGACCCTCGACGATCTTGCTGCGGTTTATACGCGATTCTCGGGAACCGCATACGGCGGTGATAGGTTCGCCCGTGGTTATGATCCCGAGGTGTTTCAGCGCCGTATGGCGGGGCTGGATGTCACCGTCAAGAACGAGGATACGCGTGAGACGCATATGTTCAGTTCGGATGACTACAACGCGTATCACGGCGGCATGATTGCGACTGTGCGGGCACTGACGGGCAAGGCGCCGCGCTCGTATACGGGCGATTCGAGCGATCGTCAGCGCATTGTCCTGCGCAGTGTGGAGGAGGAAGCTGCGCGGCTCTTTCGCGGGGAGGCGATGAATCCGAAGTTCATCGAGGGCATGAAAGCACATGGCTACAAGGGCGCCTCCGACCTCGCAAACTATCTCGCGCACAGCTGTCAATGGGATGCGACAAGCGCCGTGATGAAGGACTGGATGTACGAAGGCTACGCGCGAAAGTATGTGCTGGATGCGGGCATGCAGGCGTGGATGCAGGATGTCAATCCGTGGGCGCTTCACCGCATGGCGGAGACCCTGCTCGAAGCGCAGCAGCGCGGCCTGTGGAATGCATCTGAGGGAACACTTGCGGAGCTGCGCAGTCTTTATCTCTCCATCGAGGGAGATCTTGAAGAGCGTGCGGAGGGCGTAGTGTGAACAGATTCAAGAAACGGCGCAAGACAGCTTCAAGCAGTCGCGCCGCGCGTTTCTTGTTGCCGTGAAATGAGGAGAGCTTATGAAAAAAATTGCGTTCTACGGCAAGGGCGGCATCGGCAAGTCCACGACTGCCGCGAATGTGTCCGCTGCATTTGCGCAGATGGGACGGCGCGTCTGTCAGATCGGCTGCGATCCAAAGAATGACTCGACGCGTCTCCTGCTCGGGCGCATTGCTCCATCCACGATCCTCGATCTGGAGCGGGAGAAAAAGGGGGCAGCGCTGACGCTCGCAGATCTCGTGCATGAGGGCTGGAATGGTGTGCGCTGCATTGAGGCCGGAGGGCCGGATCCCGGTGTTGGCTGTGCAGGGCGCGGGATTATCGTGGCACTTGAACGGCTCAAGGCGCTGCATGCGTTTGACAATTTGGATGTTGTGCTCTATGATGTCCTCGGTGATGTGGTCTGCGGAGGCTTTGCCGTTCCGATCCGCGAGGGCTATGCCGAGGAGATCTACATTGTCTCCTCGGGGGAGCTCATGTCGCTCTATGCGGCGAACAATATTGCAAAGGGGGTACAGCGCTTTGCAGCGCGCGGTGCGGTGAAGCTCGGCGGCATCATCGGCAACGGCAGGGATGTCCTGCGCGAAAAGGAGCTGCTTGAGGCATTTGCCGCACGTCTCGGCACGCAGCTCATCACCTACATCCCGCGTTCGCGTGCCGTACACGAGGCGGAGATTCATCGGCAGACACTCATCGCCTACGCGCCGGAGTCGGAACAGGCGCAGCA
The DNA here is from genome assembly GCA_963551125.1 of uncultured Selenomonas sp. Lineage (GTDB taxonomy): Bacteria > Bacillota > Negativicutes > Selenomonadales > Selenomonadaceae > Centipeda. The sequence goes on from CAUVFG010000002.1 coordinate 23,412, forward strand.
CTATGTCGCGCTCGCAGAGGCGATCGATACGAACGCGATGCTGACGGTTCCGACACCGATGGAGTTCGAGGAACTTGAGGACATGGTGGAGCGCTATGGGGATTGAGGTGAGGCGCGTCGGCGTCCGCCGGATGAACTGCAGTTGCAGCATGCCGGGCGTCTGGCGTGCGCTGTCCTTTGTGCGCGGTGCGCTCGTTGTCTTTCACAGCCCGCGCCCGTGCGCGCATATTGCGCACGGCATGGATGTGAGCAGCTTCCATCGCCTGACGGCAGTGGGGACATCCGTGCGGCTTTCGCCTGTGCCGCTCCTGACGAGCGGGCTCGGGGAGAGCGAGGCGATCTTCGGCGGCGAGGATCGGCTGCGGGAGTGCATCCGCTTTGCCGTGGACAAATACTGTCCGCAGGCGGTCTTTATCGCAAACTCCTGCGTCAGCGGCGTGATCGGCGATGACACGAAGGCAATTGCCGAGGAGATGGAGGCGGAGCTCGGGATTCCTGTCATGGCGGTGTCGGCGCATGGCTTCCTCGACGGTGAGTACTATGCGGGCTATCTCGATACCGCGCGTGCACTCGTGGATCGCTTTATGCACCCTGCAGAGCGAAAGGTGGGAACCGTTGCTCTCCTCGGCGACTGTGGGGGCATGCATGGAGAATATGTGAAGGAACTGCGGCGGCTGCTCTCCTTGCTCAACCTGCGCGTGACGGGACAGTTCCCATCCTACCTCGCGCTTGATGAGCTGCAGGCGATACCGGAGGCAGAGCTTATCATCCTGCTCGGGAGACGTATGGACGATGAGAAACAGGCACAACTTGTAGAGTTGGCGGAGCATATGCGCGATCGCTTTGGCACGCCGTATCTCGCTGATGTCTATGCCGTCGGCGCGGAGGAGACGAAGGTCTGGCTGCGCCGTGTTGGAGAGCTTTGCGGGCGCGCGGAAGAGGCGGAGCGCGCGATTGCATCGGAGGAGGATTCCTTTGCTGTTGCAGCAGAAAAGGCTCGTACCGATCTCGCAGGTCGCAGCTGTGCACTGGCAATCGGGCGCGATCTCAGTTGGTTCCAGCCGGAGATCATCCTGCGCCTTCTCGGCAAGGCGGGCGTCCTTTTGAACGGCGTCGTCCTGCTCGACTGTTTCCTGCCCGAGCGGCGTGCCGTAATGGAGGAGGAAGTGCGCCGCCTTACGGATGCCCCCATCCTTTACGAGGGGGCTGATGGCGCGGACGAACTCCTGCATGCGGCAGATTTCGTCCTCACAACGCATGAGCTCGTCGACGCAAAGCTGCGGCAGCTCTTTCTCGCGCTCATGCCCTCGGTCGGCTGGTCGATGGAGCGGCGGCTGCTCGATGATATGCGGCAGATCCTGCACCGCCATGAGAGCAGGGGAGGGCTGATCTATGGGTGAGCGGGAAAAATCCTTCGACGATGTCTGTATGTATACCGATACCTGTGCGCTTGCAGGCGCGTCGGCGTTCTTTGCGGGGATCAGAGATGCTGTCATTGTGGTCAACGGCCCACTCTGGTGCTATTTTTTCGCGATGCGTCATATTGAGCACAGCCGGAGCACAATCTCTCATCGTATGATCTGCACGCAGCTCGATAACGATGCGATCGTATTCGGCGCGGAGGAGTATCTGCAGGAGGCTCTTTCCCCGTATGTGGAGCAGCCGCCCCCGCTGCTCGCGATTGTCAGCAGCTGCGCGGCGGGGCTCATTGGCGACGACATTGAGGCGATTGCGCGTGGGGCGGGGCTCGCCTGTCCCGTTGTCGCGCTCGACAGCAGCGGGCTTGCCGGAAGTTTTGCAGACGGCTGGGACAAGGCGGCACGCGCGACACTACAGACGCTGAGTGCGGAGCAATGTGAAGTACAGGCACATACGGTCAATCTGATTGGGATGACGGATGCCTACTACAACGGCGGGAACGATGCGCGCGAGCTCGTGCGTCTGCTTGAGACGGCAGGCTATGTGGTGAACGCCGTCTTTGGCAACGATATGACCGCTGCGGCAATTCCGCATCTGACGCAGGCGGCACTGAACATCGTTGTGCACGGAGAACTGGGACGCGGCAGTGCGCAGCTGCTCGAAGAGATGTACGGAATGCCCTATATCGCGCTGCTCCCGCCCTATGGACGCGCGGGCACACGACGCTGGATGCGGGAGATCGCGCGTGCACTTTCGCCGCAGCACGGCGATGCAGCGGAGACAGAGATTGACCGCGTGACACGCGAGGATTTCCTGCGTATCAACGAGTGCAAAAGCCTCTGGGGAGAGCTCCGCTATGAGACGGCGCTCATCCGAGCACCCCACTCTGCAGCTTGGGGGCTCGCGCAGGCACTGCGTACGGAGTGGGCGGACGTGTGCCATCTCGCCGTTGCGGCGGAGCATGTAGAGGCGGGGGCAGAGGAGATTGCTGACGAAGTGCTCGGTGAGACCGATGCCCTGCGCATACAGGAACTCCTCGCGGGGATGGACGGCGGCCTCCTGCTCGGCAGCAGCAATGAATCTGCACACATTGACCCGCGCACAGCGGAATATTTTCCGGTTGCCTATCCCGTGCAGGACTTCCTGCAGCTAACAGATAATCCCTTTATGGGACTGCGCGGGGCGCGTCACATCGAGGAGCGTCTGTGGAATGGAAATGTTTTGCGCCGAAAGATTATACTTTCATAGAGGTGTCCTCATGTAATATTTTTGTGATATAATTCAAAAACAATCAAGGAATTGCTGATAATAGGAAAGGAAGAACGCTCGTGATTCAGAAAAGAGTTGCCCTTTTTATCCTCTGTGCGCTCTGCGTCCTCCTCACCGCCTGCGGCGCACCAAATGTCGCACAGGAGCAGCCTGTCGCATACACCGTTACGGATATTGAGGGCACCGAGGTTGACTTCCCCGCCCCACCCAGACGCATTGTCACGCTGTCGATGAGTACGGATGAGACGATGCTCGGGCTCGTAGAGCCGGAGCGCATGGTGGCGGTCAATACGCTCCTCGATGATCCCGTGAGTTCGAATATCACGGAGCTCGCCAAGGCAATCCCGCAGCGCATTGGAAACCCAACGGTGGAGGAGATCATGGCGCTGCAGCCCGATCTTGTCGTCGTTCCGGACTGGGGTGATCTTACCATGGTGCCGTCTCTGCGCGAGGCGGGGCTGAGGGTTGTCGTCTGCAAGGGAGCGCGGAACCTTGCAGAGATCCGCGAGACGATTACACTGCTCGCTGCGGCGGCGGGCGTGCCGGAGCGCGGAGCGCGTCTGCAGGAAATGATGGACGCAAAGCTCGCCGAGATTCAGGAAAAGGTGGCAAAGATCCCGCAGAATGAGCGCAAGCGCGTTGTCCTCATCTCACTCATGGGAGGCTACGGCGGGCTCGGCAGCAGTTTCGACGAGGCGTGCCGCTATGCAGGGGTTATCAACGGACGTGCAGAGCTCGGCATTCGCGACTTTCAAGTGATGACGAAGGAGCAGCTCGTTCAGATCGACCCCGACATCCTCTTCCTGCCGACGTATAACGATCACGGAAACTACGATGTGCAGGCATTCCGCAGGGAGTATCTGGACGATCCGTCGCTTCAGACGATGAAGGCGATTCGCAATCAGGCGTTTGCGGAGCCGTTCGAGGGCTATCTCTACAACTGCTCGCAGGATTTTGTATTTGGCGTGCAGGAGATTGCCTACCGTGTCTATGGGGATGCATTCAAACAGGGTGAGGATGAGCATCTTTCTGCAGTGAAATAAGGGGGGGATTCATTGAGCGAGATGATATGCGCGGATGCACTCTACGCAGGGTATGACGGCAAGGTCATTTTGGAGAATGTGTCATTCTCCGTGGGAGAGGGCGAGATCGTCGGGCTGATCGGCCCGAACGGCGCGGGTAAGAGCACGTTGCTCAAAACCCTGCGCGGCATCCTGCCCATGCTCTCCGGCGCGGCGATGCTGATGGGGGACGACATCAAGGTGCTGGCGGCAAAGGATTTTGCACGGCGCGCGGCATACCTTCAGCAGCGTGTGGAAATGACGTTCGACTACACGGCGCGCGATATTGTGCTCGCGGGACGTTATCCCTATCTCTCGTGGTGGCGGCAGGAAAAGGCGGACGACCTTGCGATTGCCGAGGCGTGTATGGAATACACGGGGGTCTTGGAGCTTGCGGACAAGCCGCTTCACACCATGTCGGGCGGGCAGCGACAGCGCGTTCTGCTTGCGAAGGTGCTCGCCCAGCAGACGCCTGTCCTCTTTCTCGATGAGCCGGCGACGGGGCTCGACCTCATCTATCAGGAAGAGATCTTTCGCTTTTGCCGCGCGCTCTGTGCGGCGGGCAAGACCGTCCTGCTCGTTGCCCATGAGCTGAGTCTTGCGGCGCGCTTCTGTTCGCGGCTTCTCCTGATCGGGCGCGGAATGCTCCTCGCGGACGGCGCGCCGCAGGAGGTGCTGACCGATGAACTCCTGACGCATGCCTATGGCGCACCCGTACGCGTGGCAGAGAATCCCATAACGCATCATATGGAGGTCTATACGGAGGCAGAGAAAGGAGACGCGGAGAAGGCACAGCTGCTCTCCGTGATCCTTGGCACGCCGGATGAGGGGAGGACAGCATGATGAAGGGGGGATGGCGGACACGTCTTTTTTTCTGCGCGCTCATCGGTGCACTTCTCTTTGCCGTTATTCTGTCCATGAGTGCGGGGCAGTATGACATCCCGATGCAGACAGTCATCGCCTCCTTTGCTCATGCTGCCGGGTTGCCGATCCTCACGGATGTCGCTGTCACGCCGGAGCAGGAGGCGGTGCTCTGGCACATCCGTCTGCCGCGCACGCTTGTCGGAATGATGGTTGGTGCGGGGCTGGGCATTTCGGGGGCTGTGTTGCAGGGAATCTTCAGCAATCCGCTTGCCGATCCCGGTATCATCGGCGTATCGAGTGGTGCCTCGGTCGGCGCAGTGCTTGCCATTGCACTCGGTGTGACGGCGGGGAGCGTGCTCGCCCTGCCTGTCTTTGCATTCACGGGTGCAATGCTCGCGGTCGGCCTGACCGTTGCTCTCACGATGCGGCATGGGAGGATTCCCGTCATGACGCTCCTGCTCTCGGGCGTTGTCGTTGGAATGTTTCTCGGGGCGTGTACGGCGGCGATTCTCACCGTGATGAATGAGCAGAAGATGCAGCAGTACCTTTTCTGGACGATCGGCGGGCTTGACTATCGGCGCTGGGATCACGTCCTGCTCGGTATTGGACCGATTGGTGTAGGGGCATCCCTCATGACACTTCTCGCGCGTCATCTGAACCTGCTCGCGTTCGGAGATGTGGAGGCGCGTGCGGCGGGCATGCCCGTAACGGCATTCCGGCTCCTCTTTCTCACGCTTGCCGCGCTCACGACGGCGGCAGGGGTCTGTATCAGCGGAAATATCGGATTCGTCGGGCTGGTTGTGCCACATATGATGCGGCTTATCGTCGGCCCCGATCATCGGCGCCTTCTTCCGGCGAGTCTTCTCGCGGGTGCAGTATTCCTTGTTCTCTGCGATTCTCTCGGGCGCATCCTGCTTCATGGCATGGAGATCCGCGTCGGCATCATGACTGCATTCATCGGGACGCCGTATTTTTTGTATCTTTTGCGCAGACACATGAAGGCGGCGATGTAAATGGAAGAGAATATGAGCGAAAACTATGGGCAGAGGAAGGCATTCGGACTTTCCCTCGGGCTGCATTTCATCCTCTTCCTGCCCGCGGCTGCGATGGGGCTCTTCTCCGGTGCAGAACCCGCTGCAGTACATCGTCCGCCGATTGATGTTTTCTTCTATGACGGGGGCGGGGGATGCGAGCGACGCGGCGGGGGATGATCCTGCACCCGCCGCACCTGCTGTGAGCTTCCCCAATGACATCGTCTTGGAGGATAAAACTGTCGTGCAGGAGGAGCGGCAGGAACAGCGCCTCATGCAAAACGCATCGCGTACCGTGCAGAGCAGAGCGCCGGCTGCGTCTGCCGTCTTCATCGGGCTATCGTGCGATGGACAAGGCTGCAGTTGCTGCAGGCTGGCGTTTCCGGTTCAATCCGGGGGATAATGGCCGACGGGGCGTTTGGACAAAGACGTTCCGCTTTCAGCTGAATTGATCTTATATTTTTGGAGGTATGACAATGAAGATGACAAATAGGAGATTTCTTGCGGTGGCAGTTGCCCTTTCGGCAATGACGGGTCAGGCCTATGCGGCGGAGACCGCACATACGGGGGTGGAGGTCGATGAACTGATGCCGACCTACTCCCTTGGTGAGGTTGTCGTGACGGCGACACGCACGCAGAAGCGGGACGTCGATGTGCCTGCCGCGACGACTGTTATTACGGCGGAGGAGATCAAGGACAGCGGTGCATCGACGGCGTCGGATGTTCTGTCGATGGCAAACGGATTTGCATATAAGGCATTCGGCCCGAACGGTGCGGCCATGGGAACGATGAGCAATGAGCTCAATGTGCGTGGATTCAAAGACGGGACTCTTGTCCTTATGAATGGAAATCCAATCTCATGGCGCGGAAAGTACAACCTTGAGGCGATTCCTGCGAGCAGTATTGAACGCGTCGAGATTGTCAAGGGAAGTGGCTCTGTGCTTTACGGCAGCGATGCGGTCAGCGGTGTAGTCAATATTATCACGAAAAAGACAACGACAAATGAGGTTCGTGTGGGATTTGGCAACTACGGACAGCGTAAGTACGGCGTAAGCGTTGGAGATGAGCGGTTTGGATTCTACTACGGTTATGACCGGTGGAAGACGCGCGAGGGTGCTTCCTATAGTGATGAGGATAAAACAAATCGCTTCCGTGGTGAAACGCGCACGGATATTCATGACATAGAGAAGCGAAATGCAGGATTTACGTACAAGATTAATCCGCGTCTCGACTTCCTTTTGAACTACTATGAATCGGATGTGACCTATCAGCGCACAGTTACGGCTGTGAGAAGGTCATCGATCGGCGTGCGGGTCGGTGATCCGTTCAATAAGCGAAAATATGAGATAAAAAGATATACGAGTCAGCTCAACTATCGCGATCGGGATTGGAAGGGCAGTCTCTACTTCAATACGGGGACAACGGAGGCAATCGGTCCTGTCAATATTGTCACAAAAAGTCCCGTTACGCCTGCAGATTACTGGTACAACACGCGTGAGAAGAACAGTGCGTTTGGCATCGACGTGCAGAGGTCATGGAAGCTTGAACGAGCAACCGCAACAGCCGGATTCAGCCTTGAACACGAGTCGTATCATACACTGCCCGCGCATAACACTGCCATAGGGAACAGCTATAACCGCAATAATTGGGGCGTGTTCGGTCAGTGGGAGCAGCGTTTCGACGAGCACAATACGGGGATCTTCGGTCTGCGCGAGACGTGGACAACAGGGGCGACGAAGAAGCAGAACTACAGCAATCTCAGTGCCTCGGCTCAGTGGCTGCACAAGCTCGATCGCGACAGCAGTCTTTATTTGAACCTCAGTCAGTCCTTTGTCATGCCGACCTTTGCACAGATGTATAAGGACAACAGTATGCAGCTGCCCTCGCCAAATCTCAAACCGCAGAAGGGCATCAACTATGAAATCGGATGGAAGAAGATGAGCGGAGGTCATTCATGGAAAGCCGCGTTCTTCCATATGGATGTCAAGGATAATATTACCGCGTCGTTGAATAAGGCGAGAACCTCCTATCAGTACACGAATGAGGATTTTCGCAACACGGGACTTGAAATCTCGGATGATATCAAGGGGAAGAACGGCTTCTCGTATCAGTGGGGGCTGACATGGCAGAATCCGCAGACCAAGAGCAACAGCGCGGTGAAAAGAGCGCTTGGCTGGGAAAGCACCTTTGGAAAAGTTCAGCTTACAGGAGGTATTAGTTACAAAAAGGATAAGTGGGCATCTTCGCTCTCTGCATCCTATCTCGCCGCTCGTACACAATCACCCTCGAATGCACCTGCCTATCGCTCAAAGCCGTACCTCCTCACCTCATGGCATACGACCTATGCGCCGGATGAAAACAGTGAGGTCAGCCTGCGCGTTGAAAATATCCTCAATCGTGATGATGTCATCACGCATACCGGTTCAGATTACTACGTCGCACCGATCAACTATCTCCTCAGCTACAGCTATCGTTTCTGATCGCCGCGCACATCCGTTGACTTGGTAGAAAAGGGCAGCTATGCTAGAACTGACAAATCTCTCTAATGCGGATTGTGATGTGGAGAATCTGCTCCAAAACAATACGGAGGCGATTCCCGCCATCGCGCGTGAGCACCGTCTTGACGGCATCGAGTTTATGCTCTGTGCGCCGTGGGATCGCACGATGTTTCCGGCGGACTATATCAAGGGCGTGCATCTCCTGTTCTGGCCGACGTGGGTGGATTTTTGGCGTGGGGACAGAGCGGCTCTTTTGGAGGAATTTGGCAGCGAGGAGAATGTTTGCTCCTACTATGGTTCTTTGGATGTCTCCGTCTGGGTACAGGGGTGGAAGGAGAATCTGCGGCGGGCGGCAGAATGTAAACCGCATTATGTCGTATTCCACGTTGCACACAATCGCACATCCGAGATGTATACGCGTGCATTTGCCGCGACGGATGAGGATGTCATTCGTGCGACGATCGAACTCGTGAATGAAATCGCGTGCGAAATCCCTGAGGGATGCAGACTTCTCTTTGAAAACCTCTGGTGGCCGGGGCTGACCTTTTGTCAGCCGCATCTGGCCGCGATGCTCTTGGAGGAGGTCAATTATCCCGCTGTGGGCTTTATGCTCGACACGGGGCATCTGATGAACACGAATTTTGACCTGACGCGTGAGGCGGACGGCGCGTCGTATGTGATGAAGATCTATCGGAATCTCGGCGAGGTGGGGAAGTACGTCTATGGTTTGCATCTGCACCAATCGCTTTCCGGCTCGTATGTCCGTGAGATGATGGACCGTCACGCGGGCGCGTGCGATCCTCTGGACTGGCAGACGGCGATGGAGTACGTCATACGCGTGGATCGGCATGAGCCGTTTCAGACGGATGCGGCACGCCGGATTCTTGACGCTGTGCAGCCGGACTATCTCGTGCACGAGTTTTTGCAGCGTTCGCGTATGGACTGGGAGCAAAAACTGCGCACGCAGCGTTTTGCCTTGGGGCTCTTGTAATGCTTTTATCTGATGGAGTCCATGCCGACAGTGACAGTAATAATGGAGCTGTGGTAGGACGGCGTGCGTATCGGCATGCGCTATCAATTCTGATCGACGTTTGCAGGGCCGAAAATCCCCCGTACAGCATGATGTGCGGGGGATTTTTGCGATTGCTTGTAAAATTCTCAACTCTTTACTTGCATAAATGAATGTATATGGTACAATAAACCTAACGTCGGGAGCAATTTTTTTGGAGGGAATGCTATGCTTGACAAGAATACGGGAGGCGCAGCAGGCGCACAGAATGTGTCCGGTACGATTCATGAGATCGTCGCGGGGCATGAGAAGAATGAGCTCTTTGCGAAACTGCGCGGCGGCGAACCGTATGCCGCCGAGCTGAATGAGCTGATCGACTGCGTGAACGAGGAGCTGGAATACCAGAGGTTCCGTCTGCGCACGGTCAATGAGGCGGTCAAGTCCGGGATGTGGTATATGAAGATCAATCCGGATTTCAGTATTGCCTACGCGATCTGGTCGGATGAGTTTCGCCGTATGATCGGCTTCCGTGGCGAGTCGGATTTCCCGAACACGATCGAGTCGTGGAGCTCGCGTCTGCACCCCGATGATGTGGAGGGGACGTTTTCTTCCTTTAACGCCTGTATCCGCGATCTCAGCGGACGCACGATGTATAATGTGGACTACCGTCTCAAGATTCACGATGGCAGCTACCGTTGGTATCATGCTTCCGGCAATGTCGTACGCGACAAGAAAGGGCATCCCGAGGAGATCATCGGGGTCTTTGTTGACATTGACGCGGAGAAGAAAAAGCAGGAGGAAATTGAACAGAACACGCAGCGTAAGGAAAAGTTCTACGGTGAGCTTGAGACGATGCTGAGCAGCCTGTATACATCCATCGACGCGATCACAGAGAGTGTGAGCCAGACGATGGAGCGTACGATGGAGATCTCAAACGTACAGGAGGAGATCACGAAGGCAGCGGAGGATACACGCAGTCAGACGGAGAATACGCTCAAGATGTCCGAGCTCGTTATGACGATCTCGAAGCAGACGAACCTTCTCTCACTGAATGCTTCCATCGAGGCTGCACGTGCGGGTGAGGCAGGGCGCGGCTTCTCGGTCGTGGCAGAGGAGGTCGGCAAGCTCGCTGACAGCAGCCGCGATGCCGCGAGCAAGATCCTTGAGGCGCTCGGCTCGATGGAGAAGGCGTCAAATCATATCGCTGAGCGCATCAAGTCCATCAACGGTCTGATCGAGAATCAGGCGGCGAATATGAAGGAGATTAGCGCCTCTGTCGAGGAGGCGAAAGCGATGTCCGACAACATCGAAGAGTTGTCCAAGAAGCTGTGATTTGCTGGCATTAGCATTGCCTTGAAAACAATAGCAGTCCCCCATAAGCAGCATCTTTCGTGTGCTT
>CAUVFG010000003.1:0-32887 GCA_963551125.1 uncultured Selenomonas sp.
TCATCAACTTCTTTGACGGCTTCCGTACCTCGCATGAGATTCAGAAGATCGAGGTCGTGGACTATGCCGATCTCGCAAAGATTCTTGACTGGGATGCAGTCAACGAGTTCCGTCGTCGTGCACTCAATCCGGATCATCCGGCGGTGCGCGGTACAGCACAGAACCCTGACATCTACTTCCAGGGACGCGAGGCGGTCAACCGCTACTACGATGCGATCCCCGCGCTCGTCGAAGAGGCGATGGCCGAGATGACGAAGATCACGGGTCGTGAGCATCATCTCTTTGACTACTACGGTGTGCCCGATGCCGAGCGCATCATCATTGCGATGGGATCGGTCTGCCAGACGGCGGAGGAGGTTGCCGAATACCTCAACGCACAGGGCGAGAAGGTCGGGCTGCTCTCCGTTCATCTCTATCGTCCGTTCTCCATTGAACATTTCTTCAAATACCTCCCGAAGACGGTACAGAAGGTTGCCGTCCTCGACCGCACGAAGGAGCCAGGGGCGCTCGGCGAGCCGCTCTATCTCGATGTCAAGGCGGCGTACTACAGCTCGGGTATGAATCCCGTCATCGTCGGCGGACGCTACGGTCTCGGCGGCAAGGATACGACGCCGGATCAGATCTTTGCGGTCTACGAGGAGCTGAAAAAGGACGATCCGATGCACGGTTTTACGCTCGGCATCGTCGATGATGTCACGAACAAGAGCCTCACACCAATCCACGGCGATGTCAACCTCACGAAAGAGGGGACGACGGCGTGCAAGTTCTGGGGTCTCGGCTCGGACGGCACGGTCGGCGCGAACAAGAGCGCGATCAAGATCATCGGTGACAAGACGGATATGTACGCACAGGCGTACTTTGCATATGACTCGAAGAAGTCGGGCGGCATCACAATGAGCCACCTGCGCTTCGGCAAGTCGCCCATCATCAGCCCGTACCTCATCAACAGGGCGGACTTCATCTCCTGCTCGCAGCAGTCCTATGTCCGTCAGTACGATCTCCTCGCAGGTCTCAAGAAGGGCGGCACGTTCCTCCTCAATACGTTCTGGTCGGATGAGGAGCTGAACACGCACCTGCCCGCGTCGATGCGCCGCTACATCGCCTCCAACGACATTCAGTTCTACACGGTGGATGCGGTTCACATCGCCCGCGAACTTGGCCTCGGCGGACGCTTCAACATGGTCATGCAGTCGGCGTTCTTCAAGCTTGCGAACATCATTCCCATCGACGACGCGGTCAAGTATCTCAAGGATGCAGTTGTCACATCCTATGGCAGCAAGGGCGAAAAGGTCGTCAACATGAACAACGGTGCGATCGATCACGGCATCGAGTCGCTCCACCGTGTGAATGTTCCTGCCGAGTGGAAGGATGCGGTCGATGAAGAGGTTCCGGTCAATACAAAGACGCCGGAATTCATCACCAAGATCCAGAACGTCATGAATCGGCAGGAGGGCGACAAGCTCAAGATCTCCGAGCTGCTCAGCATGGAGGACGGCACGTTCCCCGTCGGCGGTACGGCGTTCGAGAAGCGCGGCACGGCGATCTCCGTACCTGTATGGCGTCCGGAGAAGTGTATCCAGTGCAACCAGTGCGCCTTCGTCTGCCCGCACGCAACGATTCGTCCTGTGCTGACGACGGACGAGGAGCTTGCTGCAGCGCCCGAGGGCATGCAGTCCGTAAAGTCGCGTCCGGCGAAGGGGATGAACCTCACCATCGCCGTCTCGACGCTCGACTGCCTCGGCTGCGGCAACTGTGCGCAGGTCTGCCCGGGCAAGGCGCTCGACATGACACTGCTCGACGACAACCTCCGCGAAGCGCAGAAGTACTTTGACTACGGTGTGGACACGGAGAAGGTTTCGGTCAAGAACGTCCCGATGAAGAAGACGACGGTCATCGGCTCGCAGTTCGAGCAGCCGCTCTTTGAATTCTCGGGTGCGTGTGCAGGCTGCGGTGAGACACCGTATGCGAAGCTCATCACCCAGCTCTTCGGCGACCGCATGATGATCGCAAATGCGACGGGCTGCTCCTCCATCTGGGGCGCGAGCGCACCTGCAATCCCGTATACGAAGAACCCGAAGGGCTACGGTCCTGCATGGGCAAACTCACTGTTCGAGGACAATGCAGAGTATGGCCTTGGAATGCTACTCGGCACGAAGGCGGTGCGCGAATCCATCGCGGCTGCAGTAAAACAGGCACTTGAGGAGAAGAAGGGTTCTGCCGAACTTCAGGCAGCAATGCAGCTCTGGCTCGAAAAGCGCGACAGCGGCGAGGGTACGCGTGACCGTGCCGACCTCCTGCGTGAGCTCCTTGAGAAGGAGAAGGGCACGGACGAACTTCTCTGCCGCATCTACAAGGACAACGACTACTTCGTCAAGCGTTCGCAGTGGGTCTTCGGCGGCGACGGCTGGGCATACGACATCGGCTTCGGCGGCGTGGATCACGTGCTTGCGTCGGGCGAGGATGTCAACGTCATGGTCTTTGATACCGAGGTCTACTCGAATACGGGCGGACAGGCGTCGAAGTCCACGCCGGCGGCGGCGATTGCAGAGTTCGCAGCAACGGGCAAGAAGACGAAGAAGAAGGATCTCGGCATGATGGCGATGTCCTACGGCTACGTCTACGTTGCGCAGATCGACATGGGCTCCGACCAGAATCAGGTCTTGAAGGCGATCAGCGAGGCGGAGGCATATCCGGGACCGTCCCTCATCATTGCCTACTCGCCGTGTATCAACCACGGGATCCGCAAGGGCATGGGCTGTGCCCAGCTTGAGGGCAAGCTCGCGGTCGAGTGCGGCTACTGGGCGAACTATCGCTACAACCCGCAGCTCATCGAGGCGGGCAAGAATCCGTTCACGCTCGACTCCAAGGAGCCGGACTTCTCGAAGTTCCAGGAATTCCTGCTCGGCGAGAACCGCTACATCAGCCTGAAGAGCAACTTCCCCGAGGCGGCGGAAGCACTCTTTGAGAAGACGCAGAAGGATGCGGAAACGCGCTACAACAACTACAAGAAGCTCGCGGGCAAGGCGTAAGCTGCTGTGAGATTGGGATGGGGCTGTTGCATGAAACACTCGTGTAATGGCCTCATTTTGTTGAAAAAAGTTCCCAGTGTTTTCAAACACCAAAATAATAGTAAGGGGGTCTGTCCTTTGTTGTTGTGTTTTTACGGAAATGATACGCTTACATAAAAGTGAGGCGTTGCGGCACATATAAAAGCAATGCGCCCCGCACAGGGGGCACTTTTCATAGATTTGTAGGAGGCGGCAATAGGAAAGACCGATATGTTGGACGACAGAGTATGTGCATGGGGACGAGGTGAACAGACTGCATATATTCGGTTGCTGTCAGACATCCTTGAATATCTCGCGTTCGACGATCTTCTTGAATTCCTGTATCTCCGTCTTGCTCGTGTCCTTCGTCGTGATCTCCGAGCGTTTGTCCCCCTTGTTTTCGTTGTAGCGATAGGTCATCATGTTCTGGCTGCCGTGTAGGACGTATTTGTCACATACGGCAATTTTCATATGTGAGTCTACCGGGTAAGATTTCAGTTCCGGGATTTCGCGTTTGAGCCAGTTGACGGCTTCCTTGGTGGACTGGAATCTTTTATTTGTCTGCTTGTCCTCGCCCATGCCGTAGCAGATATAGACCTTGACACCCCTCCTGACCGCCCTTTCGATGAGCTTCCTGTCCTTCTGGACCCAGTATTTGTTATACCACGGGTAGAGCAGGTAGATGAATTCCTCTGCATCCTCGTATATGCTGGGGAATACGGCGTTGATCTCCTGCTCGGTATAGCGCTGCCGTGTCTCGCTGCCTGCTGGGTTGAAGACTGCCTCGCTCAGGACGAGGTCGTCGTTTGAGATCTCCTGGATGGAGTCCTCCAGCTCGGGATGGATGTCACTTCCTTGGAACAGCTCGATGGCGAAGAATGCCTTGCCGAGCTTGTCCTGCAGTGCTGCCATCACCTTGTAGTCAAAGCGGTATCCGTTGCGAACCGCGCCAAGCAGGAAGCGGATGTTCGTGCCGAGGGTGCAGAGATTGCGGATCTTCTCCGCTGCCGCGAGATTGCGCTCGCCCACCTGTGCGTTCAGTGCGATTGCCGCGTCGGTCTCTGCGAGAAGTTCCTCAGTCTCGCGTGCCATTTCTCGGATCTTGTTGTGTGCGAGGATGCCGGCGACGGTGATCGCAGGGACGGTGAAGAGTGCTGAGGCGACGACGAGCCCGCCTGCAATGCCGAATCCGCCCGAGGCGAGCGTGCCGCCGCCGAGCGCGGCAAGCGTCGCATTCACCGCATATGTTCCCGTCAGCCCCGAGATGGCAGCGCCCGTGCCCGCAGTGCCGAACGAAGCCGTCAGCAGGACAGCGGATCCTGCTGCGAGCGAGCCGACTGCGACGCCGCTCATGATGGACTCTGCCATGACGGCATCCTTCACCTCAATGTGCTGCATATTCAGATCGTCCCGTGCACGCGCGGAGAGTGCGATGCCGATACTGTGGAAGTCCCCTCTGAGTTCGTCTGCGACCTTTTCCAGATGCTGCAGTTCGTGTGTCAGTATCAGGCAGGTATCCTCGTAGGCCGCTGCGGAGTGTTCCATACACTCCTTTGCATCCGCGCGTGCGTGCTTGATGCGTTCGTATATCTCCTTGTCATCCTTGCCCGTCTCGTATAGCTTCTTGCCCTTTTCTACGAGGGTTGTGCCTATGTCGGTCACACCCCTGCGCAGCTTTCCTGTCAGGTCGGATGTCCATTCTCTCTCCATGCTTACCTGTTCCTTTCGTTCATCTACTCTGTATATTCTGTATGTATACGGCATTATCCTGCCTGTGCAGATGCAGATCCCTTTACATTCGTTGGAAGGGTTGCTATAATTAAAAATTAAAAAGAATGAGTCGAAATGGGGGAGACATCTTTGCGTTTGGAGGAGTTTCGCAGTCTGCGTGAAAGCGCGGTCGAGTATATGCAGGAAATCAGGCAGCTGCTGTCAAGAGAAGGAGAGACCTATCAGGAGTATGTCTGCGTGCTGCAGCAGATGGAGCAGAAGCTCTCGTCAGATGCATTCGATGTGTTGATCGTGGGCGAGTTTTCCTCCGGAAAGACGACACTCATCAACGGAATCCTGGGAAAGGCTATGCTGCCGACCCACATCTCTCCGACGACGGCGGTCATCAACATCATCCGGTACAGCGCGCAGGAGTCTGCCCGTCTGATATTCCGCAGCGCACAGGAGCAGATGGTTCCCGTCGATGCGCTCGCCGACTACATCACATCCCTTTCGGAAACGGCAGATGCACGTGCCAGAGAGATCGACCATGTGATCCTCGGATTCCCTTCGCCGTTCTGTCGGAACGGCGTGCGGCTGGTCGACACGCCGGGGCTGAACTCAATGCACGAGGATCACGAGCGCGCTACGATGGAGTATCTGCCGCGCGGCAGTGCCGGTATCATGGCGATCTCTGCGCTGCAGTTCATGTCAAAATCGCAAAGGGAGTATCTGGAATGTTTCCGCTCCTATATGGGAAAAATGTTCTTCCTCATCACCATGGTGGATCAGATGGATGAGGATGATGATTTCGAGGAGAACGAGGACTATTTCCGCGAGACGCTCGCAGAGGTTCTGCAGAGACCGCCGGACGAAATCAAGCTCTACCCTGTCAATGCAAAGGCTGCGGAGGCGGGGGCGTGCGAGGGTTCGGGACTCGCTGCCTTCCTGCGGGACTTCGAGGCATTCCTGACAGCGGATCGGCTGGCGCAGGAGATGCTCTCCATCCCCGTGCAGCGCGTCTCTGACTATGTGCGCCAATATATCGCGCAGAAGCAGCTCGAGATGAATGCGGTATCTGTCCCCTATGCAGAGTTTGAACGCCGCGTGCAGGAGGCTCTGCCGCAGCGCTATGCCATCGAGCAGGAGCAGATCCTCGTCCGTGGGAGAATGTCTGCAGGCGTCCTCTCCTGCAAGAGCCGCATCCTGCATCACATGGAGTATGCCTATCGGGAGCTGGTGCAGGACGCAGCGGAGTTCGTTCAGGCGTATGCGGGGGATATCAAGCAGGATCTGTCCGGAGATCTGCAGAGATTCCTAAAGAAACGTACGGTCGCATTCTCGCAGACGGTAGATACCTATGTGCAGCGGGAATACGCCGCCCTGATGAGCGAGCTGCAGATGGCATCTCTGCAGCTGAACACGATGGTGCAGGACTATCAGAAGGGTCTCGGGATCGAGAATGTGACGGAGCTGAATCTATCAGATCGTGTCATCATCACGAACGACGAGGCGACGCTCGGGGGCATTGGGGTCGCCGGCGTAGTGGCTGCCGTGCTGGCGTCGGTACTGGGACCAGTCGGCGTGGTTGCGGCTGTGGCGGCCTCGTTCTTCGGTCTTGATTCCGTGCGTCAGCATATCATCAAGATCGGACGGCGGAATGTGCTGCAGGACATCTCGGCACACGTGCGGCGCGACCTGTTGGCGCATGAGGGGAGCTTCAGACGGCGACTGGCAGATGATCTGGACAGTGCAGACGCGAAGCTCCTGCAGCAGCTCGAGGACAGCTACCAGGAGCCGTTGCGTGCAATCGAGCGCACGTTGACGAGGATTCGCTGCGAGCAGCAGGAGGCAGAGCAGGATGCAGCGTGGCGCCGTAGCGCGTTGGCAGCAGACCTGTCCTGTGCCAAGCAGCTTGCCGAGCGGCTCGTCCATGTGACGAGGGGGGTTGCAGCCGATGGAGGGCGATGAGATGGACGGATACCGGCAGCAGAAAAGACTGCTCTTGGCGCAGGGACAGGAAATGCAGCGCATGGCGGAGCAGCTTGCAGACGAGCAGGTGAAGGAGAACCTGCATACACTCATCCACACGCTGGAGAGCGAGCAGTTCTTTGTCACCGTGGTCGGTGAATTCAGCCGCGGCAAGAGCACGCTCATGAATGCGCTGCTCGGGGAGAACATCCTGCCCACTGCCATACGTCCGACGACGGCAGTGCTGACCTTCATCCACCATGAGGACGGGAAGACGGCGCGAATTCATGACAGACAGGGACGATGCAGGGAGATTCCGTGGGACAGGAAGGCGTTCAAGGAGTTCACTGCGCTACGCGATGTCGATGCCGGAGAGATCCGCTGCATGGAGCTGGGCGTTCCGCTTGCCGATATCCCGGAGGACATCATACTCGTGGATACGCCGGGGGTCAACGATGTCTCCGAGCAGCGCATGGATGTCACCTATGAGTACATCCCTGTCTCGGATGCCGTCATATTCGTTCTCAGTGCGAAACAGCCGTTGACACAGAGCGAGTGGCAGTTTTTGCAGGACTTCGTTGCAGAGAGTGCAATCCGGCATTTCTTCTTCGTGCTGAACTTCAAGGATGCCGTCGACGCGCGCGAGCTGTCCGAGGCTGCGGCGGATGTCAGGAGGCGGCTTTCGCACCTGATACCGGAGGAGGAGATCCGGATTTTCCCGATCTCTGCAAAGGAAGCGCTTGCGGCAAAGGAAGAGGGCGATGCGCCGCGTCTGGACGCCTCGGGATACACGGCATGGTTCCAGGCATTCCGCACCTTCCTGCAAGGCGATGCGCGGCACGAGAAGAAGCTCGCACGATATAGGGAACACCTCGGGGGACTCCGGCAGATGCTGCTGGAACACGTCTCTCTGCGGGAGCAGGAGGCGCAGCTGGACCGCGCGGAGCGCATTGCCGTCGGGGAGGGGCTGCAGACGGAGAAGGAGCTTGCCGAGCGCCGCTTCGGCGAGATCCGTGTACGGCTGGAGAAGCTGCCCGCGCAGTGGGCGCAGGAGGTGCAGCGCCTGATCCAGGATGCAGGTGAGGACTTCATACAGGAACATCGCATCATGATCAACGCCGCCGAGCGGGAAAAGGACATCGTGCGCTATGCGGAGGAGGTGCTACCGCTCGCGCTTCAGCGGCACTGGAAGCAGTGGCTCGAATATCGGCAGGAGAAGCTCCTGCATCGTGTGAATGGAGACCTGCAGGCACTCGCACAGGAGTACTGTGATGCGTTTTCGGAGCGGCAGATCTTCTTCGATCTCTGCAAGCGCGCACAGGTGACGCCGCCGAGGCCACAGTCGGTGCAGATCGACGGCAAGGAGCAGATCGAGAGAGTGCAGCTCATCGGGCAGGTGGGGACTGCGGCGGTGATCGGCGGCATGGCGTTCGTCTCCGGCTTCGCACTGGCAGCGATACCACTGGTCGCCTTCGGCGGCAACAATCTCGGATCCTTCGTCACGCAGAAGTTCTATGTGGATGAGAAGCTGCGCGAACAGAGAGACTATCTGAAGGAGCAGCTGCCGCGACTCCTTGAAGATACGGCGCAGATGATCGAGCAGGCGCTCCTGCAGGAGTTCCGTCAGAGTGCTGACAAACTCTCTGCCACGCTGCGCCGTGACTTCGATCTCATGTGGCTTGCGATGGAGCAGCGGATCCGTGAAGACAGGGCGTCGCTGCAGCGGGCAGATGCTGCGTATCAGACCGATCTGCGCGCCCTCGCCGATTGCAGATCGAACCTCCTGCTGCTCGGGGAGTGAGCGGGACGATGTGGTGGATTGCAGCCCTTGCGGCTCTCCTTGCTGCGGGGGTATGCCTGCATTATGCGGTGAGACGGTGGATCCGGCGCAGGAATCGTCTCCGCGAGGAGCGGTACTGGTGTGCGCTGGCAGAGGCGATGCAGGAACTGGCGGGGCAGGACTCCCCGCTCGAGGAAGTCAGGGCGGTGCAGGCACGGCAGAGGGATCTGGAGGAGCTTCGGGCGGCGGGCTCCGGAAAGATGATCCTCATGCTGCTCGGGGAATTTTCCTCGGGCAAGTCCTCCTTCATCAACGCACTGCTCGGCGAGGACGTGCTCACGACGAAGATCCGTCCCACGACAGCGGCGGTCACGATCCTCTCCTATACTGAGGAGGATGAGTATGCCGTCATCCACGATGCAGAGGAAGGGCGTACGCGGACGCTCAAGCTGGATGAAGACCGTCGGAACATCCAGTATCTGACGGCGATGACGAAGGATAAGGAGAACGCGGAGACGCTACAGAAGATTGCATATGTCGAGCTGTTCCTGCACTGCGGCATACTCAGAGATCTGGACATCATCGATACGCCGGGATTCAACTCCGGCTATGAATGGCACTCCGTCGCGACGCGAAAGTTCCTGCAGAAGGCGGATGTCGTCCTCTGGATGTTCCACGCCGCAAAGGCGGGGACGCGTACGGAGTACGAGCTGCTGCAGGAAACGGGAACCCGGCACAAGATTGCCATCGTCAACCAGGTCGACCGCATCCCTGCAAAGGAGCGTGCAGATGCCTATGCACATATCCGCGATGAGATACCGACAGAACTGTTCGATCAGATCTTCTTCGTCTCCTCGAAAAAGCCGAAGGACGCAGCGCCCTCGGAGGAGTATCGGAGGATTGCCGAGATCCGACGATACCTTATGACAGACCTTGCCGCGCAGAAGGAGCGGTACATCGCCGACCGCAAGGGCGGATTCTTCCGAGAGCTTCTGACTGCCGCAGACAGGGCGAGGGAACGGCTTCTCGCAGGGCATCAGGGACTGGATGCAGAGATGCAGACGCTCCTGCAGCAGATCGACGACGCCGAGAGACACCGTGTGGCACTTGTTCAGGCAGTGGAGGCGTTCGGGGAGTACAGGCAGGATGCAGTGCGGGCGGCTCTGAACGTGCAGTCCTACCTGCTGCCTGCCTTCTGCCCGCATGGAGTCAGGGCGACGGCAGAGAAGCTGGGGGCGGAGTCCTGCCGTATCGCTCAGATGCGCGGGGAATGCACGCGCATGGCAGAGGAAGAAAGAGCGTTGCATACGGTGTATGAGGAAAGTGCAGCAGCCTATGAGCCGCTCCGAAGGGCGTATGACGACAGCCCGATCAGCAATATCGCCGATTGGTTCTGGAACGCCGTAGCGAACAAGAACTTCACCGAGGCGAAGGACAATCTGGATCGTGCGCAGCGGGAGATGGAAAGCGCCGAGAGATCGTGGGAGAAGGCGAACAGGGAATACGGAGATCTCAGCCGTCTCCTCCGACGTGAGAAAGAGACATTTCATGCAGCCTGCCAACAGTTCGTCCGCACGTCTGTGAGCAGTCAGCTTGCGCGTCAGGAGAGAAGGGCGCAGGAGCTGCAGGTGGAGCGGGCAGCCTTGCAGAAGGCGTATCAGAAGAAGAACAGTGCGTACCAGCAAGGTATGTTCTTCCTCCACTATACCGCTGCTCTGGCAGATGCCCTGCATCATCTGCTGAGGATCTATCCTGCGCGGTAGCGCGGAACGGATGTCCTGCCCGCCCCGTTGCTTTCAAGGAATCGTTGATGTATATGCGAGGAGGTTGATACCATGTTTACAGGAGCAGAGGATCATGGGAGCGGGTCGCACACAGGCGGCAGCGCTTATCTGCCGGGGATGTCGAACCACGGCTTCGGTGCATCGGCAATCGGACACGCCGATGCGTCCTATGCCGGACATCTGAGCCATGCGGGGCACGGACTGGTGCATACGGGCACCGACATCATCGGTCATGCCGCCTCAGGCGCGTCCCATGTCGGACACGCCGTATCCGGGGTCGGTCATGCCGCCGCCAGTGTCGGGCATGCCCATGGCGCACATAGCACGCATGGCGGGCATGGATCGGGCAAGCACTAGGGAATTACAAGAGCCGCAATAGGAGCTGTTATACGAAGTTGTAATGATTTGCCCCCTAAAAGTTAGGCTTATAGGATCTAACTTTTGGGGGGCACTACATCGGGCAATGTGCTCTCCGTCATGCTTGTTGCAGCGGCTGCGGGACTTGGGCTTGCCTTTGCGCCGAAGACGGAGAATCGTGAGATGCTGCTGAAGGGCATCCATGGCTTGCAGGAACTCCTCTTCACGCTCATCCGCAGACTGATCGTCGTTCTTCCCATCGGCATTCTCGCCTTTGCCGCGCAGCTTGCGGCGCAGCTTGAGGCGGGGCTCATCATCGGCTCGCTCGGTGTCTATACTGCCGTCGTCATCGGCGGGAACCTGATTCAGTTCTTTGTCGTCATTCCGTTCTTCCTCGCCGTGCGCGGGCTGAATCCCGTGCGCGTCTTCCGTCAGATGGCACCCGTCGTCGCCGTCGCACTCTTTACGAAGAGCTCTGCGGGGGCGCTGCCCGTGCCGCTCGCCTCGGCGGAGCAGCGGCTTGGCGCACATCCGTCCGTTGCGCGCTTCGTCCTGCCCATCTGCACGACAATCAATATGAACGGCTGTGCCGCGTTCATCCTCGTGACATCGCTCTACGTCATGCAGAATGCGGGGATGGAGTTGACGCTGGGGACAATGGTGAGCTGGCTCTTCATCGCCGTACTCGCCGCTGTCGGCAATGCGGGCGTACCGATGGGCTGCTACTTCCTGACGCTTTCGCTCATGGCATCCATCGGTGTACCCGTCGGGCTCATGGGCATCATCCTGCCGATCTACTCCGTCATCGACATGATCGAGACGGCGGAGAATGTCTGGTCGGATTCGGCTGTGTGCGCAATCACGAATCACGAACTCGCGGGCACGCTTGAAGACGATAAGGAGCTTGCTCCCCTCGTATAAGTGAATATGGAGCTGTTGAATGAACATATTTCGTTCAACAGTTCTTTTTTTATCCGCAAAAGAAGGAATGAGGCGCACCGAAAGCGAATTAGAAAAGAAGCGGAGAACTGTTCCGTCAACGCAGAGATACGGATGTCATTCGTCTGAACCTGCCACAGAGGAGATTCCTTGTGAAAATACATGCGTTTGTAGACGCGGAGAACATAGGCGAGCGGCTTTTCAACAAGGGCTGCAGCGAGCTTCGAAAAGAGCATGAGCTGTTTCAGATCGACGTATTCGGCAAGGCGATGCCTGCGTGGGCGAGCGGGTACAATTATATTCCGTGCTTCTTTGGGAAGAACAGTGCCGACACCTTTATGACTGCGGCAATCGTACGCGCCGTGTATGAGGAGCCGCAGACAGATATCTTTGCGATCTTTTCGCATGATCGGGATTTCCTCCCCGCCATCAAGGTGATTACGGACAATCGGCGGCGCGCGATGATTGTGACCGAGCGTGGGATGAAGGAGTCTCATCTGAAGCACATTGCCGTCGATATGAACTATCTCGATAATATTGAGCTTGATCTCCTGAAAAAGAAAATGCCGGTTCAAACCCCTTTGACGGAAAATGAACGCAAGCGTTTGGAAAAGTATGAACTCACAACGTGTTTTTTGAAAACGCAGCAGGGAATCGTCGAAGTTCCCTTTGCAAACGGTATGGAGCTGATTCTATTCGCCCGTATCATTCCTCTTGCACAGGTGCGCAGCGGCTATCCAAAGAGCAAACGGTTGCGGGATATCCTCGTGGAGAGCCATCTAAAGGTATTGAACGACAAGGTCTATATCGATACAGATCATCTATGAAAAGCCTCTGAATAATTTCGTTCAGAGGCTTTTCAGCGTTTTCGCCTATAATGCGCCATAGAATCGGAAGTTCATAAGGAATGTTTTTTGACAAAGGAGATGTGGATGATGTTCAGCTATGGAAAACAGATTGCAGGTATTGCGCTTGGTGTCAGCCTTCTCGGCTCTGCGGCGGCAGAGGCTGCTGTGCCGCAGGATGCGCTCGTTGTCGGCGGTATCGAATACGGAGCATCGGAGTCCTATGTCCGCAGCGTCTACGGTGCGCCGCGCGAGGTAGAGACGAAGTTTGACTCGATTTATGCAGGCGGTCAAGGCGTCGAGTGGGAATACGGCAGCGACTTCGATATCGTCTTTGTCAATGATATGGTGCGCCGCGTAGAGATTGGTGCACGCAACGGTATTCAGACGAAGGATGGTATCGCCGTTGGCTCCGATGTGAATGCGCTCGTTGCGGCGTATGGTCAGCCGGATGCAATTCGTGGGGACAAATACATCTACTTTGCAGATGGGGATGCATCAACCGGATTTAGCTTCGAGATTGAGAATGGCCGCGTCGATGAGATCGATATGGGGGTCATCCGTTAATTTTTGGGGCATTTGAGGCGCAGGTTCACGATCTGAGCCGTCATCAGAGGGAATGATTTTGGGGGAGAGAATCATTGAGTATACGGATGTGTGCAGCCTTTGTTGGGATTGCAGTCCTTGCAGGGGTGGCGGCAAGCCTTGCGGTGGATGCGTACCGCTCTGCGGTGACAGTGCCGCCCGGCGTGGATGGGGGAAAGCGCGTCACGATTGCACGGGATGCCGTCGAGCAGACGCTCTCGGCGGATGATGCGGTCAAGCGCGAGGCGGAGGCTTTGCGTCAGCACCGCGCAGAAGAGCAGAATTCGGCGGCTCGCATTGTCCGCGAAGCGCTCGTGCTCGGCGACATTGCCTACGGTGCAACGGAGGCAGACGTGCGCGCGCGCTACGGCGCGCCCTACGAGACGGAGTCGGAACGCTCTATGCGCTATGCCGGAAAGCAGGTCGTCGAATACGAGTATGCGGACAGCCTGTCGCTCGATTTCGTGGACGGGGTCGTGCGTCTCGTCAAAATATCGGAGCGCAGCTCCCTCACTTCGGGCAAGGGCGTTCGCATTGGAACGCCCGTAGAGGAACTGCGGCGTGCGTATGGTGAGCCGAGCATGATCTATGGAGAGGATTACATCTACTTCTCTGAGGAAGACCCAACGATCGGCTTCGCCTTCGAGATCGAGCACGGACGCGTCGAGGAGATCAAGATGGGGGATCTTGGACTCTGAGCTTCACGGGATAGATATGATGACATTTTGAGGACGGAGAGAAGTTCGTCCTCTTTTTTATTGACAATATAATCGCTATATCGTAATATACGAATATAGCGATTGTGTTAAAGGAGATGATTTTATGAGAAAGTACATCATCGTGGGCGGTGTTGCCGGCGGCGCAACAGCTGCCGCACGTCTGCGGCGTCTGGACGAGACGGCGGAGATCATTCTGTTTGAGCGTGGGGAGGACATTTCCTTTGCGAACTGCGGTCTCCCGTACTATATCGGTGATGTCATTGCGGAGCGGGATGAGCTGCTCCTGCAGACCCCGGAGAAGTTCCGCGCGCTTTACAATGTTGATGTGCGCGTGCGCAGCGAGGTCACGCGGATTGACACGGAAAAGCGTGAGGTGGAGGTGCGAACGGCGGAGCGTGTCTATCGTGAATCCTATGACGCGCTGTTGCTCTCACCCGGCGCGCAGCCGCTTCGTCCGCCGATTCCCGGCATCGAGCATCCGCGCATTGCGACGCTGCGCAGTGTTCAGGATGCTGACCGCTTTCGCGCGCTGACGGAAGAGGGGCGCAGGGTTGTCGTGGTTGGCGGCGGCTTCATCGGCGTGGAGCTTGCGGAGAATTTCCGCGCGCGCGGGCTGTCCGTGACGTTGGTCGAGGCTATGCCGCAGATCCTGCCCGTATTCGATGCCGATATGGTTTCGCTTGTCCAAGATCAGATGCGCGCGCACGGTGTGGAGCTTGTGCTCGGAGACGGTGTTGCCGCCTTTGCGGAGGAGGATGACGGTGCGGTCTGCGTGCGTCTTGCGAGTGGGCGCGCGGTGCACGGGGACTTTGTCGCGCTCGCAATCGGGGTGCGTCCCGATACGGCATTCCTTGATGGCAGCGGGATTGCACGCGGAGAGCGCGGGCATATCCTTGTGGATGAGTACATGGCGACGAGCGTTCCGTCCGTGTACGCGGTAGGGGATGCTGTGATGACGCGTTCAGCGCAGACAGGGACGGCGATGGCGCTCCCCTTGGCAGGATCTGCGAATCGTCAGGCGCGGCTGGCGGCGGACAATATGGCAGGGGCACATCGCGCGTATCGCGGCGTCATTGGCACGGCGGCACTGCAGGTGTTTGATCTGACAGCGGCAGCGACGGGGCAGAATGAACGCACCCTGCAGGCGGTGGGGCTGGTCTATGGAAGGGACTACGGCTTTACGGTAATTTTCCCGCGCCATCATGTGACGTACTATCCGGGTGCGCAGGAGATCGCGTTGAAGCTTCTCTTTCGGATTCCGGACGGCGCGGTTCTGGGCGCGCAGGCGATCGGCCCTGAGGGCGTTGACAAGCGCATTGATGTGATCGCATCCGTGATCGCGCACCGCGGAACGGTAGATGATCTGACGGCACTTGAGCTTGCCTACGCGCCGCCTTACTCTGCGGCGAAGGGTCCCGTCAACATGGCAGGCTATGCGGCGGAAAATATCCTGTGCGGGCGGAGTGTCCCCCTGTTGCCGCGCGATCTCAGAGCAGCGCGGGAGGCGGGCACGCAGCTCATCGACGTACGCCCGCCCGAGGACTATACGAGCGGCGGGATCGACGGGGCGCTGCGGATTCCGCTGCCGCAGCTGCGTGCCCGTCTGGGGGAGCTGGATGTGACTGTGCCGTATGTGGTCTGCTGCAAGGTGGGGCTGCGCGGCTATCTCGCAGAGCAGATTTTAAGAGCGCATGGATTTACGGTGAAAAATATGATGGGCGGCTACCGCTATCTGTCGATATGCGGCGATGGGGAGTGAAACAGATGATGCTTGAGGATCAGGAGCGGCTGGAGGAGGCGGCGGATCTGCTGCGTGCGCTTGCCCACCCCGTGCGGCTCTGCATCGTGCGAGGGCTGCTGCGTGAGGGCTGCTGTAATGTGGGGCATATGCAGGAGTGTCTGGATGCGCCGCAGTCAACGGTGTCCCAACATCTGGCAAAGCTGCGTCAGGCGGGGCTGATTCGTGGGGAGCGCAGCGGGCTGGAAGTCACCTATCGGCTGAAGGATGAGCGCGCTGTCCGCATTTTGCGGGGACTGTTTGACGAGTTGGAAGAGGAAAGGACAGGGCAGTCGTATGCAGAAGCGAAAACTGGCGCAGGTCGACCGTGACGCCTGTGTGTCCTGTGGAACCTGTCAAAATATATGTCCGCAACAGGCGATCAGGATTGTGCATGGTTTGTATGCAGCGGTGGACGCCGCGCGCTGCGTCGGCTGCGGGATGTGCAGCCGTGAGTGTCCGGCAGAGGTGATTCGCATGGAGGTGCCCGCATGAAGCTGAGGGGAAAACCGTGGTATCAGTATCTCTGGCTCTTTTCAATCCTGTACTTTTCGCTGGGGTTCTTCAATATCCTGTTTGCATGGCTGGGGATGATCTGCTTTTTGACGCCGCTTGCCTTTGCGCTTGTGCGCGGGGACAAGGGCTACTGTAACCGCTACTGTGATCGCGGGCAGCTCTTTCAGCTCCTCGGCACACGGCTCGGTCTCTCTGCGCGGCATGAGCTGCCCGCGTGGGTGCGCAGCCGCACATTCCGTTACGGATTCATGGCGTTCTTCCTGACGATGTTCGGCAATGTCATCTTCATGAGTGTTCAGGCGGCGCATGGCGCGCCGCTGCAGGAGTCGGTGACGCTGTTCTGGCTCTTCGACGTGCCGTGGGGATGGGCGTATGGAGGGAGCGGTGCGCCGTGGTTTGCGCAGTTCGCATTCGGCTTTTACAGTCTCATGCTGACCTCGGCGATCATCGGTGCACTGATGATGCTGCGCTACCGCCCGCGTGCGTGGTGCGTCGCCTGTCCGATGGGGACGATGACGCAGATGATCTGCCGCGCCAAAGCGCCGCAGGAGGCGCACGGCGATCGTCAGACGAAGGGGATACAGGAGATTTGTGATAACTGCTGATCGCTATACGAGAAAAGAGCTGTCAAACGAAAAACGGGTTCCCGTTTCGTTTGGCAGTTCTTTTTGCGTAGAAAAAACGCCGAGAGTGCATAATTATTGACGCTCCCCTCATTTTCTGTTATAACTTAGTGTATGCTGCGCGCGGCAATGAGTGGCGCTAGCGTATATTTTTTGATGAGGAGTGACGACGATGAAGCTGGTTGTGACGATTGTCGGACGGGATCAGGTCGGTATTGTGGCAATGGTGAGCGGGATTCTTGCGGAGCAGCGCGTGAATATCATGAATGTGAACCAGAACATCATGGACGGTTTCTTCAATATGGTCATGATTGCAGAGATGCCCGATGATGCCGATATCTGCCTGAAGGAGCTGCAGGAACTCCTGCGGAAAAAGGGCGAGGAACGCGGCCTGCAGATCAAACTCCAGCATCAGGAGATCTTTCAGGTCATGCACAGCGTGTGAGCGAGGAGCAGCAGAGTGATTACATTTGAGGACATCCGCGAAACAAATCGGATGATTACGGAGAACCGTCTCGATGTGCGCACAATCACGATGGGAATCTCCCTCCGCGACTGTGCTCATCCGAACATCGACAAATTCTGTCAGAATGTGTACGAGAAGATCACGCACTCGGCGGAGTATCTCGTGCGTACGGGCGAGGACATCGAGACGGAGTACGGCATCCCCATCATCAACAAGCGCATTTCTGTCACGCCGATTGCAATTGCGGCGGATGCGTGCCGGACGGATTCGTTTGTACCCGTTGCGGAGGCGCTTGACCGCGCAGCGAAGACGGTCGGTGTCAACTTCATCGGCGGCTTTTCCGCGCTCGTTGAAAAGGGCATGACGCACGGCGACCGTGTGCTCATCAACTCGATTCCGCAGGCGATGGCGGCGACAGACATCGTCTGCTCCTCGGTGAACATCGGCTCGACGAAGGCGGGCATCAATATGGATGCCGTACGCGAGATGGGCGATGTGATCAAGCGCACGGCGGAGCTGACGCGCGAGCAGGAGGCTATCGGCTGCGCGAAGATCGTTGTATTCTGCAACGCGCCCGGGGATAATCCCTTTATGGCAGGCGCATTCCACGGTGTCTCCGAGGGGGATCGCGTGATCAACGTCGGGGTCAGTGGACCTGGTGTCGTCAAGCACGCGCTTGAGGATCTCAAGGGGGCAGACTTTACGGAGATTGCCGAGACGATCAAGCGCACGGCGTTCAAGATCACGCGCGTGGGACAGCTTGTGGCGCGCGAGGCTGCACGCCGTCTCGGCGTGCCGTTCGGGATCATCGACCTCTCGCTCGCTCCGACCTCGGAGGTAGGGGACAGCGTGGCACGCATCCTTGAGGAAATGGGGCTTGAGGCGTGCGGCGCACCCGGCACGACAGCGGCGCTTGCGCTGCTCAACGATGCGGTGAAGAAGGGCGGCCTCATGGCAAGCTCTCACGTCGGTGGGCTCTCAGGTGCATTTATCCCCGTGAGCGAGGATGAGGGGATGATCGATGCGGTTCAGCGCGGCAGTCTGTCGATTGAGAAGCTTGAGGCGATGACCTGCGTCTGTTCGGTTGGTCTGGATATGATTGCGATTGAGGGCGATACGCCCGCCGCCACGATTGCGGCAATCATCGCAGATGAGGCGGCGATCGGCATGGTGAACAACAAGACAACCGCAGTGCGCGTGATCCCCGTCCCCGGCAAGAAGGTCGGCGAGGGCGTATCGTTCGGCGGACTCCTCGGCTACTCACCGATCGTTCCCGTGCGCAGCGGGTTCAGCTCTGCGGCGTTCATTGCGCGCGGCGGACGGATTCCTGCGCCGACGAGGTCGCTGACGAACTGATATGAGAGTAACGAAAGCCATCAAGGCGGAGCAGCTCCGCATTCTCCGCGCCCTCTATCCGAACGCCAAGCCGGCACTCGAGTTCAAGTCACCGTTCGAGCTCCTCATCGCGGTGATTCTCTCGGCGCAGTGCACGGATGTACGTGTCAACCTCGTGACGAGTCGACTCTTCCCGTATGCGAATACGCCGGAGGCAATCGCATCGCTCGGGCAGACGAAGCTCGAGGCGGCGATCCATGACTGCGGATTCTTCCGCATGAAGGCAAAGCATATCCTGGAGACCTGCGACATCCTCCTGCGCGAATACGGCGGGGAAGTTCCCGCAGATTTCGAGGCACTGCAGAAGCTGCCGGGGGTTGGACGCAAGACGGCAAATGTCGTGATGAGCGTCGCCTTTCACGCGCCCGCAATCGCTGTTGATACGCATGTGTTCCGCGTGTCGAACCGCCTACGTCTGGCGGTCGGCAAGACACCGCTCGAGGTGGAGAAGGGGCTGCAGAAGGCAATCCCACGTGAGGATTGGAGTGATGCGCATCACTGGCTGATCCTGCACGGGCGGCAGCTGTGCAAGGCGCGCAAGCCGCTCTGCGGACAGTGTCCGCTTGCGCCGGTCTGTCCGAGCAGTGCGGCATAGAATGTTGGTGAAAGGGGCGTGCGGGCATGATTTACCGAAAGGCGCGGTTCGATGACATCGAGTCCATATACGGGCTTGTGAACATCTATGCGGCACAGGGTGAGATGCTCCCGCGCTCGCGCAATACGCTCTACGAGAATCTGCGGGATATGGTTGTTGCGGAGGCGGAGGATGAGGTCGTTGGTGTCGGCGCGCTGCACATCATGTGGGATCGGCTTGCCGAGGTGCGCATGATGGCGATTGCGCCCGTACATACGCGGCAGGGCGTGGGTGCGGAGATCGTGCGCCGTCTGCTTGCAGAGGGGGAAGCGCTCGGCATCGAGAAGGTGTTTACGCTCACCTACAAGCCCGATTTTTTCCGCAAGCTCGGCTTTATCCGCATCAGTCGGGAGGAACTGCCGCAGAAGGTTTGGAAGGAGTGCATTGACTGCCCGAAGTATCCGAATTGTGACGAAATTGCTATGATTAAGGTATGATGGAGGCGCATTATGATTGTTGTTATGAATTCCAGAGCCACGCAGGAAAATATCGATCAGGTGGTTGCAAAGATCGAGCAGGCGGGGCTTCGCACCCATCTCTCTCAGGGGGAGGATCGCTTCATCATCGGTGTGATCGGTGATAAGAAACTCATTGCAGGGCTTGAGATGAATATGATGGATGGTGTTGAGAAAACAGTTCGGATTACGGAGAAGTACAAGCTCGTTAGCCGCGACTTCCATCCGGCAAACACGATTGTGGATGTAGCCGGATTCCCCGTTGGCGGCGAGCAGCTTGCGATCATGGCGGGTCCCTGCTCGGTCGAAAGCTATGATCAGCTCTATGACGTTGCGGTCAAGGTCAAGGCGGCCGGTGCTCAATTCCTGCGTGGCGGTGCATTCAAGCCGCGTACAAGCCCCTATGATTTTCAGGGACTGGGACTTGATGGCCTGAAGATTCTCCGCGATGTGGCAGACAAGACGGGGCTTCGCGTCGTCACTGAAATCGTGGACAAGGACGATATCGAGATCGTGTCGGAATATGCCGATCTGCTGCAGGTTGGTGCGCGTAATATGCAGAATTTCCAGATGCTCAAAGCACTTGGCAAGGTGCAGACACCGGTACTCTTCAAACGCGGACTCTCCGCAACGATCAGTGAATGGCTGAACGCTGCCGAGTACATTGCCTCAGGCGGGAACGAGAACATCATCTTCTGCGAGCGCGGCATCCGTACCTATGAGACATTCACGCGCAATACGATGGATCTCAATGCAATCGCTGCCCTCAAGGAACTCACGCATTTCCCTGTCATTGCAGACCCAAGTCACGGGACGGGACGCTGGCAGATGGTGCGCCCGCTGGCGCGCGCATCTGTTGCCGTCGGTGCGGACGGACTCATCATCGAGGTGCACTGCCATCCGGAATGCGCACTCTCAGATGGCGATCAGAGTCTTGTACCACGCAATTTTGAGCAGCTGATGGATGAGGTGCGCCAGATCGCGCCCGCCGTTGGTCGGCGCGTATGAGTGGGACGAAGCTCGCCATAATCGGGGTCGGGCTAATCGGCGGCTCGCTCGGACTCGCGCTCAAGGATGCGCTTGGCGAGGAGATCTATATCACGGGTCTCTGCCGCACGGAGGCTTCTATGCGTGCGGCAATGGGGTGCGGAGCGGTGGATTTTGCCTCATCCGACCTTGAAGCTGTGGTGGGGGAGGCGGACATCATATATCTCAGTCCGCCCGTCCTGCAGATCGTGCCGATGGTCGAGCGCATCCTGCCGCACCTCAAAGACGGTGCGATTTTGACCGATGCCGGCAGTACGAAGGGATATGTTTACGAGGCGCTGCATAGGATTCTGCCACCGCAGATCTACTATGTGCCAGGACATCCCATGACAGGACGCGAGAAAAGCGGTGTCGCGGAGGCGACGAAGGATCTCTTTGCACACAAGGCGTACGTCATCATCGACGACGAGATGGTGCCGCGGGAAGTCAAAGAGCGACTGATGGCGCTGCTCAGGTATACGCGCGCGAACTTCACGACGCTCGATCTCGCGCAGCACGACCGCTGCGCCGCCGTTATCAGCCACGTGCCACATCTTGCGGCGGCCGCGCTCGTCACGCTGCTGAATCGCAGCGGCGATGATCTGAACTCCTGCCTCAAGCTCATCGGCGGCGGCTTTAAGGATACCACGCGCATTGCATCGTCCAATGCGGATATGTGGGCGGACATCTGCATGACGAACGGCGTGCCGATTGCGGACTCTCTGCGTGAGCTGCAAGCAATCCTCGGTGAAGTCATCACAGCGGTAGAGCGCGGAGACCGTCAGGCGGTGCACGATTATTTCGCCGCATCCAAGGAGCGCCGTGACGGCATTCTGCACGATGCAGAACAAAAATTTGACACAAATTGACGTTTTTTTTCAAAACCCTCTTTTTTTTAGAACGTATATATGCTATGATATAAAAGACTATATGCGTACGAACCTGTCAGGGGGTATTACCGTGAAGAAAACCAGAATATCCACGCGGCGTCAATCCGAGATCTTGCAGTACATCAAAGATTTTTTGGTTGAGAAGGGCTATCCACCCTCGGTGCGTGAGATCGGAACGGCGGTCGGACTGAAATCCAGCTCGACGGTGCACCGCTATCTCGCCATGCTCGAGGAGAACGGTGCAATTCGCCGGGATGCGACGAAGCCGCGCGCCATCGACATCATGGGCGAGAACCCGTGGGGACGTACGCTTCCTGTGCCGCTTGTCGGAACAGTGACGGCAGGCGAGCCGATTCTCGCAGAGCAGAACGTCGAGGAGGTATTCTCCTTCCCGCGCGCGCTGCTTGGAACATCGGAGGATGTATTCATGCTGCGCATACAGGGCGACAGCATGATTAACGTCGGCATTTTTGACGGCGACTTTGTCCTCGTGCGGCAGCAGCCGACAGCGAACAATGGGGATATTGTCGTAGCGCTGATCGACGGTGAGTCGGCGACGGTAAAGCGCTTCTTCCGCGAGAAGACCTGTATACGCCTGCAGCCGGAGAATGACTCGATGGAGCCGTTCTACGAGACGGATGTGCAGATCCTCGGCAAGGTCATTGGTCTCTATCGTCATATTTGAATCGTATGCGGGAGCGTTGTGTGAAAAGCACGACGCTCCCTTTTTATTTCCAGGGAAGAATGTTATAATAACTCTGTTTTTCTCTTGTGGAGATTATTTGTATGGCAAAGGGCGAATTACGTAGCGGATATACAACAGGGGCGTGTGCGGCAGCGGGGGTCAAGGCGGCATTCCTCTATATGGCCGGGGCGGACTGGCACGAGGTCAGTCTGACGGCATTGGACGGCACGCCTCTGACGATTCCCGTGAAGGATGTTGTCGAGACGGTGGAGGGGATTCGCGCCGAGGTCGTGAAGTTCTCGGGGGATGACCCCGACATTACAAACGGCGTCTCTGTGTTCACAACGCTTGCGCTTGTCGATGAAACGGATGATATTGAATTCCGCGCGGGCGAGGGCGTCGGTACAGTAACGAAGCGCGGCATGAGTCTCCCCGTCGGTGAGCCGTCGATCAATATGGGGCCGCGGACATTGATCCGCAATGTCGTGGAGGAGATGACGGGGAGTGTCGATGTCGGCGCGCGCGTGACAATCTCCATCCCCGCAGGTGTGGAGCTCGCAAAGAAAACGCTCAATCCCGTGCTCGGCATCGAGGGTGGAATCTCCGTGATCGGGACGACGGGCGTGCTCCGCCCGATGTCGGAGGAGGCGTTCAAGGACTCCCTCGTGCCGCAGATCGATGTTGCGCTTGCAGCAGGTGAGCCCGTGCTCGTCTTTGTCCCCGGAAAGATTGGGGAACGCATTGCACTTTCGCTTGGTGTCTCACAGTCGGCGCTGATCGAGACGAGCAATTTCATCGGCTTCATGTTGGACAGCGCTGCGGAGCGTGGCGCGGAGAAGATCCTCATCCTCGGGCATACGGGTAAGCTTGTGAAGATGGCTGCGGGTGTATTCCATACGCACAATCGCATTGCGGACGCGCGCCTTGAGACACTTGCCGCCTATGCGGCGGCGGAGGGGCTCGGGCAAGAGGGCGTGCGCGCGGTTCTTGTGTCGAATACGACAGAGGATGCGATGGAGGTCATTGCTGCGGCGGGACTTGCCGAGCGCGTCTGTGCCGTCATCGCCGAGCGCGTGCACGTCCGTGCGGAGCGCTATCTCTTCGGCAAGGTCGAGGTTGGTGCATTGATGGTGAACTTCGCCGGGGATATTCTCGGTGCGGATGCGCGGGCGCGCGATTTTGCCCGCAGCTATGGATGGAGACTATAGGTGAGTCATAAAATTATCGTTGTCGGAATCGGCCCCGGAGATTCTGCGTATTTGTTGCCAAAAGCACAGAAAACAATCGAAAATGCGCGTACTCTTGTCGGGGGGAAGCGTGCGCTTGCTGATTTTTCGCACAGCGGGGTGCGGGAATGCGCCATCGGCGCAGATATTCCGTCTGTACTTTCCTTTATACGGGAAGCACTCGAGACGGATGATGTCGTGGTCATGGTCTCGGGCGACCCCGGCTACTATTCGCTGCTCGATGCGCTGCGGCGCAGCTTTCCTCTCGGTCAGATCGAGGTCATTCCGGGGATCAGCTCCCTGCAGATGGCATTTGCGCGTCTGGCGCTGCCGTGGCACTCTGCGCGCCTCCTCAGCTTTCACGGGCGAGAGCCTCTGGAGGCGGAGCTCGTTCGCTTAGATGGCACGGTACTCGGTATGCTGACGGATGGGCGGAACAATTCGCAGACCATCGCTGCGCGACTTATGGTGCACGGATGGAAAAGCAACGATACAATGTATGTCTGCACGCGGCTTTCGTACGCGGATGAGCAGATTTTAGAAACAACAATTGGAAGCGCGGCAGAGAGCGAGGGCATCGGGCACGGTGTGATTGTCGTCTGCACGCAATGAGGAGAAGCATTGATGAATCTTGGAATCAAGGACGAGGCATTTGTGCGCGGCAAGGTGCCCATGACGAAGGAGGAAATTCGTATCCTCACACTCGTCAAGGCACAGATCGCTCCCGATGCCGTCGTCTATGACATCGGTGCGGGCACGGGCTCACTCTCGATTGAGGCGGCACGGCTCGCGCCTGCGGGTCACGTGTACGCGATTGAGAAGAACCCCGAGGGCATCGGGCTGATTGCGGAGAATGCAACGAAATTTTCCGTGGAAAATATCACCGTTGTGGAGGGGGCTGCTCCCGACGCTCTGGCAGGACTGCCCGCGCCGGATGTGGCACTCATTGGCGGCAGCGGACGACGTCTCGCAGATATTCTGGATCTTATCGGGGAGCGTCTGCGCCCCAATGGGCGCATTGTGGCAAACGCGATCACAATGCAGACGGTCGCCGCCTGTCTGGACTATTTTCATGCACATGTGGACCGTTATACCTATGAGGCGATACAGGTGCAGATCAATAGGCTCGAGCGCGTTGGTTCGTACGATATGGCAAAGGCTCTCAACCCCATATACATTATTACGGCTCAGAGAAAGTGAGGAAGAAATATGA
This sequence comes from uncultured Selenomonas sp., assembly GCA_963551125.1. Taxonomy (GTDB): domain Bacteria; phylum Bacillota; class Negativicutes; order Selenomonadales; family Selenomonadaceae; genus Centipeda. The sequence goes on from CAUVFG010000003.1 coordinate 24,644, forward strand.
TTCATATTGTCGGTGCGGGTCCCGGTGATCCCGAGCTCATTACGGTGAAGGGGGCGCGTTATCTCGCGGAGGCGGATGTTGTCATCTATGCCGGTTCGCTTGTCAATCCCGCGCTTCTCGATATGTGCAAGAAGGGCGCAGAGATTCACAACTCTGCACATATGACCCTTGATGAGGTCGTTGAGGTGATCGCACGGGCAGAGGACGAGGGAAAGATGACCGTGCGTCTGCATACGGGTGATCCCGCGATCTACGGGGCAATCCAGGAGCAGATGGATGCGTGGGAGAAGCGCGGCTTCGACTATGATGTTGTGCCGGGCGTGAGTTCCTTCCTTGGGACGGCAGCGGCATTGCGGCAGGAGTACACGCTGCCCGGCATCTCGCAGACGGTCATCATCACGCGCAACGAAGGGCGCACGCCCGTGCCGGAGCGCGAGAAGCTGCGCAGCCTCGCCTCACATCATGCGACGATGTGTATCTTCCTTTCGATTTCAATGATCGAGGAGGTTGTGGCAGAACTCATTGCGGGCGGCTACGAGGACGCCACGCCGATTGCCATTGTGCAGCGCGCCACATGGCCGGAGCAGAAGATTCTGCGCGGCACGCTCGCGACGATAGCAGAGCAGGTCAAGACGGAGGAGATCGACCGTACGGCGATGATCGTGGTTGGCGACTGTCTTGATACGGAGTACAATCTCTCACAGCTTTATGCGCCGCAGTTCTCACATATGTTCCGGGACGCAAAACAATGAGAACAGCGCTCCTTGCGCTCACTGCGGGCGGGGCGGCGCTCGCACATCGCCTTGCTCGTGCGTTGGAGGGCGGCGCAACGATGCATCTGCCCGAGCGCCTGCGCGGCAGTGCCGTTTCGACTGAGCACGACACCGTGTATTTTGAACGCCTCGCAGATGTCATGCGGGAGGCGTTCACGCGCTATGATGCACTCATCTGTGTGATGGCGACGGGCATTGTCGTGCGCATGATTGCGCCCTATGTAGAAAATAAATTATATGATCCCGCCGTTATCGTCTTTGACGAGGCGGGACATCACGGCATCAGCCTCCTCTCCGGGCACATCGGCGGCGCAAATGAACTAACGCGCAGCCTCTGCGCGGCGGTGGGCGCCGACCCCGTCATTACGACGGCAACGGATGTGACGGGCACACTTGCGCCGGACGCGATTGCCGCGCGGCTTGCCCTGCGTCCCGTGCCGAAATCGGCGATACAGGTGCTCAACACGGCTCTGCTTGAGGGGAAGGAGATCGCGTATTACATTGCAAGCGATCTGCCTCATGCCGCATTCTATAAAGCGCAGCTGCGCGCAGAGGAAAAGCAGGCGCGTCTCTTTCGCGGGGAGGTACCGCCCGTGGGTGCGGATGAGTACCGCGTCGTTATCACGGCAGCGGATGATCTTCTGCAGGAAAATGCCCCACGCACACTGTATCTCGTGCCGCGCCGTCTGATTGCGGGGGTCGGCTGCCGTGCGGGTGTGCCCGAGGCGAAGATTCTGCGTGCGCTGACAGAAGCATGCAGCATGATCGGCAGGGAGCCGTCTGACATCGACCTCCTTGCGAGCACGATGGTAAAGCGCGATGAGGCGGGGCTGCTTGCAGCGGCAGAAACGCTCGGACGGGAGATCCGATTCTTCCCGAACGATGCACTTGCAGCAATGATTGAACGATACGGGCTAAAAGAGTCCGATTTTGTCCGGCAGACGATCGGCGTCGGGAATGTATCCGAGGCGGCGGCGCTCTGTGCGGCAGATAAAGCAGGCGGGCGCATGGCGCTCGGGAAAACATCATTTGGGAAAGTGACGGTGGCACTCTTATGGGAAAAATAAGTGTTGTGGGCATCGGCCCCGGCAGTCTGGATGACATGACTTACCGCGCACGGCGTACGATTGAGGAGGCGACGACGGTCGTCGGCTACAAGCGCTACATTGAGCTGATCAGGGAGTTGGTCGATGGGAAAAAGGTGCTCGATACGGGCATGACGCAGGAGATTGACCGCTGCCGCGCTGCGCTCAAGGCAGCCTCGGAAGGTGAGACGGTGGTTGTCATCTCGAGCGGCGATGCCGGCATCTATGGGATGGCGGGGCTTGTGCTCGAGCTGCTTGTGAAGATGGATGAGGCGGAAAAGCCGGAATTCGGCGGCGTCATCCCCGGCGTCTCAGCGATGAGTGCGGCGGCAGGGCTCCTGGGTGCACCTATTATGCATGATTTCGTTGTCATCAGTCTCTCGGATCTGCTCACGCCGTGGGAGATCATTCAGGAACGCGCAGAGCTCGCAGCGCAGGGTGACTTTGTCACGGCACTCTACAATCCGCGCAGCAATAAACGCGTGGGTCAGATCAAGGCCGTGCAGGAGATTTTCCTGCGTCACCGTGCGCCCGAGACGCCTGTCGGCATCGTGACGAGTGCAAGCCGTGCGAATGAGGCGACGCTGATCTCCACGCTTGGTGACTTTACGAAGGAGGACATCAATATGTTCTCGATCGTCATCATTGGCAACTCGAAGACGCGGCAAGTGGGCGACTGGATGATTACGCCGCGCGGCTATCAGAAGCGGGAGCCGGGGCTTTGATATTCACGGCGGCGGGCACGCAGGACGGACGTGAGATTGTGCGCAGGCTCTGTGCGGCGGGATATGACGTGGCGGCATCGGTCGTCAGCTCCTACGGGCAGCAGCTCATTGCAGAGCAGCGCGAGAGCGGCAGCGGCCGCCTCCTCATCAACGACACACCGCTCGATGAGAATGGCCTGCGTGCCTTTTTTGCGGAGCACGGCGTACACGTCTTTGTCGATGCGACCCATCCCTATGCCGTCAACGTCTCGCGCAACGCGATGACGGCGTGCACGGCGGCGGGGATTCCCTACATCCGCTTTGAGCGCGATTTGACGGATATTTCGTATGAGAATGTGCACCTCGTACACTCCTATGAGGAGGCGTCAGATGTTGCGGCACAATTTGGGAAAAATATATTTTTGACGACGGGCAGCCGCAATCTGGAGCGCTTCGTAAAGGCGGAGCCGCTTGCAGACTGCACACTCATCGCACGTGTTCTGCCGACGGCGGAGGTCATTGCGCTCTGTGAGGGGCTGGGGCTGACGCCGGCGCAGATCATTGCGATGCAGGGGCCGTTCTCGCGGGAACTGAACCGCAGTATGTATGAGAAGTACAAGGCGGATGTCATCATCACAAAGAACAGCGGGACGATTGGCGGCACAGATGCCAAATTCCAGGCGGCGGCAGATCTCAATCTGCCTGTCGTCGTGATCGACCGCCCCGTGCTTTCCTATCCGCATTTGGCACACAGCTATGAAGAAGTAAAGGCATTTGTCGATTCGGTCAGCGAATCATAGAAATAGGAGTTATTCATGGATTTTATCAAGGAGCCGATGGCGATTGAAAACCGCAGCATGGAGCTGATTGCTCCCCATCTGGAGGGGCTTCATCTGGATGAGCGCGAAACGAAGCTCTATTCGCGTCTGATCCATGCGTCGGGCGATGTCGGCTATGCGCCGATCACGCGTGTGCATCCTGAGGCGATCGACCGTGCCATTGAGGCGCTGAAGGCGGGCGCACATATCTATACCGATGTCGAGATGGTGCGCACGGGCATCAACAAGAAGAAACTCGCCTCGTTTGGCGGTGAGGTGCACTGTCTGGTCGCCGATCCCGAGGTTGCCGTCCGCGCAAAGGAGGAGGGGATTACGCGTTCGATGGTTGCCATGCGCCATTTTGGCAAGGCTCTTGATGGCAGCATTGTCGCTATTGGCAACGCCCCGACAGCACTCTTCGAAGTGCTGCGCCTCGTGCGTGAGGAGGGAATCCGTCCCGCGTGTATCGTCGGCATTCCCGTCGGTTTTGTGGGGGCGGCAGAGTCCAAGGCGGCGCTTGCATCGCACGGGGTCGTCCCGTATATCACCGTCGAGGGCACGAAGGGCGGCAGTCCGATTGCCGCTGCGGCGATCAACGCGCTCATGTATCTCATTGACAACACGCGCCCCTAAGGAGAGATGGATTCATGCAGTGGAATATCCCGCGCATTGTGATTGCGGCGACGCAGTCAGGTGGCGGCAAGACCACGCTTGTGACAGGGGTTCTTGCAGCCCTTCGGGCGCGCGGTCTGCGTGTGCAGTCCTTCAAGGTGGGACCGGACTACATCGACCTCGGCTATCATCAGCTGGCGAGCGGGCGCACGGGGCATAATCTGGACACATGGCTCGTGCCGGAGGCGCGTCTGACGGAGATCTTCGCGCGCGAATGCGCAGATGCTGACATTGCCGTCATCGAGGGTGTCATGGGACTCTATGACGGTGGGCGGCACGGTGTCAGCTCGACGGCTGCAATAGCAAAGGCACTCGATGCGCCCGTCCTGCTCGTCATTGATGCAAAATCCGTTGGGGCATCTGCAGCGGCAACGGCGCTCGGCTTTCGCGTCTATGATCCTGCGGTCGATCTTGCGGGCGTGCTTCTCAACCGCCTCGGCAGCGAGACGCATGAGGAGATGGTGCGTACGGCGATGGAGGGCATCGATCTGCGTGTCTATGGCGCACTGCGTCGTGATGCAGCGCTGGCTTTGCCCGAGCGGCATCTCGGACTGACGCCCGTCGAAGAACACGCAGCGGCAGCGACGATTGCCGCTGTCGGAGAGCGCGTCGAGGCAGGGCTCGATCTGGACGGGATTTTGGAACTGGCTCGCAGTGCCTCTCCGCTCTCCGTTGCGTCTCCTGTGCATACGGAGGCCGCTGCCTCTGTTCGTATCGGTGTCGCACGCGACGAGGCATTCTCCTTTTACTATGCGGCAAGTCTCGCAGAGCTCGAGGCGCACGGCGCAGAGATCGTCACGTTTAGCCCTCTGTATGATGTGGTGCTGCCCGATGTGGACGGCATCATCATCGGCGGCGGCTTCCCCGAGATGTTTGCGGGCGAACTGACGGCGAATCATTCAATGCGTGACTCCATCCGACGCGTGGCCGAGGAGGGCATGCCCCTCTATGCCGAGTGCGGCGGCTATATGTATCTGATGCGTTCCCTGATTGACTTCGACGGGGCAGAACATGAGATGGTTGGGATCTTTCCCGCACGCGCGCGCATGACGGAGAAGCTGCAGATGGTCGGCTATGTGGAGGCGGAGCAGCTGGTGAACACCGTGCTCGGTGCGCCGGGGCTTGTGCTCCACGGTCATGAATTCCACTTCTCTGTGGAGGAGGCAGATGAGGAGGCTGCAGCGGTGCGACCCTTCCGCTTTACGAAGCTGCGCAATCATGCGCAGTACCCCGCAGGTCATATCTATCAGAACGCACTCGGCAGCTATTTGCATCTGCATTTTGCAGGCTGTCAGGAGGCGGCAAAGCATTTCGTGGAGGCATGTCGCAGATGGGGCAGATAATCCTTGTGACGGGCGGTGTCCGCTCCGGAAAATCGGCCTTTGCCGAGCGCTATGCCGCGCACTGTGCCGCAGCGGGGGTACACGTCGCCTACATCGCAACGGCGCAGGTCTACGATACGGAGATGCGTCAGCGCGTCGATCTCCATCAGGCGCGCCGTCCCGCCGACTGGTCGACCTATGAGGCGCCTTTTTTTTCGGAGAATGCCATCCGTGCGGCGGGAGAGTCGCACGGTGTGATTCTCTTTGACTGCATTACGATGTTTCTGAGCAATGATATGCTCCAATACCCCGAAGACGAGCAGGAGCGTGACTCCTTCGTCCTCCATGTGGAGGAGCGGATCGGCGCGCTCGTTCAAGCAGCACAGGAGGTGGAGGCGACGACGATCTTCGTTACGAACGAGGTTGGTGCGGGCATTGTGCCCGAACATCGTCTCGGGCGCCTCTACCGCGATATGGCGGGGCTTGCGAATCAGCAGATTGCACGCAGTGCCGCAGAGGTCTATCTCGTCACCTGTGGCATTCCCGTGAACATCAAAAAAATTGCGGAGGCGATCTGATGGCAAAGAGCATTATGCTGATGGGGACGAGCTCCCATGTGGGCAAGAGCATCTTGACGACAGCCCTCTGCCGGATCTTTCGGCAGGAGGGGAAGCGCGTCGTGCCGTTCAAGGCGCAGAACATGGCGCTGAATTCCTATGTCACACTTGACGGGCGTGAGATGGGACGTGCGCAGGTCGCACAGGCAGAGGCGGCGGGGCTTGCGCCCGAGGTGCATATGAATCCCGTTTTGCTGAAACCCACGGGGAATTCGCAGTCGCAGGTCGTCATCATGGGCGAGCCAGTCGGCAATATGAGCGCGCGTGAGTACCACAAGGGCTATTCGCTCAAGGCGTGGGGCGCGGTCGAGGAGGCGCTTGACTTCCTACAAGAGAACTACGATCTGCTCGTGATCGAGGGGGCGGGCAGCCCTGCCGAGATCAACCTCAAGGCGAATGACATTGTGAATATGCGCGTTGCAAAACATTTGCACGCGCCTGTTCTCCTCATCGCGGACATCGACCGTGGGGGGGCGCTTGCCTCTCTCGTGGGCACGTTGGAACTCCTCGACGAGGAGGAGCGCGCCCTCGTCAAAGGGCTTGTCATCAATAAATTTCGCGGTGATGTGACCCTGCTGACCCCTGCGCTCGACTTCCTCGAGGAAAAGACGGGAAAGCCTGTGCTCGGCGTTGTGCCGCATGTCGAGCAGCTCGGCATCGACGAGGAGGACTCGGTATCGCTGGATGAAAAGCACTACGGAGATGCTTGTGCGCACAGCGATCAGCTGCGCATTGCCGTCATTCGCACGCCGAAGCTCTCGAATTTTACGGATTTTGATGCGCTCGCAAACGAGCCGGATGTCGCGCTCTACTATGTGAGCACGTCGCGCGAGCTCGGGACGCCCGACCTCATCCTCCTCCCCGGCTCGAAGAATACGACGGAGGATCTGCTCTACATTCGTGAAACGGGGCTGGAGGACGCAATCCGCAGCCGTGTATCGGCGGGAACGCCGCTCTTTGGCATCTGCGGCGGCTACCAGATGCTCGGCCGCGTTGTGCGCGACCCGCTGCATACGGAATCCGAGCACGATGAAACCACGGGCTTCGGCTATCTGCCGATCGAGACGAGCTTTGCGGCGACGAAGCGTCTGCGTCAGGTTACGGCATCCGCTGACCTTCCCTTTTTGGGGGCGCGGATTGAGGGCACGGGGCTCTCAGGCTATGAGATTCATATGGGGGAGACGCGCTTTGTGGAGGACATTCATCGTCCGTTCCGCATTGTTTCGGCAGCGGGAATGGCGGTGGATCTGCCGGACGGAGCGGTCTCGGCAGATGGGGTTGTCGTGGGCACGTACATCCACGGCGTATTCGATGACGACAACTTCCGCCGTGCCCTGCTTAACCGTCTGCGCGTGCGATGCGGCAGGGAAGAGCTGCCCGTGCAGTACCGATACCGCGCGGCGAAGGAGCGCGCCTATGACCGCCTCGCCGAGACGGTGCGCACGAGCCTCGACATGGAGAAGCTGCGCGAAATCGTGGAGGAGCGCAGATGATCTCGCCCTCCCTCATCGCCATGGCGGCGTTCTTTCTCGACACTGTGCTCGGCGATCCGCAGACGCGATGGCATCCCGTCGCCGTACTGGGACGCCTGATTGCATTTTTGGAGAAGCTGCTCTATCCCCTGCGGGGAAGCGACGCGCAGAAATTTGCGATGGGATCGCTCCTGACACTGCTTGTGCTCTGCATTTCCTATGCGTTTGCCGATGGGCTTCTCTTGGCGGCGCGTCAGCTGCCCGTGGCGTGGGGCGCGGATGTCGTCAGCGTCATCCTTCTCTACTTTTGTATTTCTCCGCGCATGCTTGCAAAGGCGGGGCAGGACATCTATGCGCTGCTCGTCAAGGGCGACATTGCGGCGGCGCGTGAGCACGTCGGCTACATCGTCGGGCGCGACACGGCAGAGCTGGATGAGGCGGATGCCGCGCGCGCGGCAATCGAGACGGTGGCAGAGAACACCGTGGACGGCGTAATCGCACCGCTCTTCTTCTTTGCGCTCGGCGGCGCGCCGCTTGCCGTCCTCTACCGCGCGGCGAATACGATGGACTCCATGCTCGGCTATAAGAACGAGCGCTATCTCTACTTCGGGCGCATGGCGGCGCGTGTGGATGATGTGTTGAACTTCGTTCCCGCACGCATGACAGGCATATTCTTCGTGATGGCAGCGTTCCTGCTCGGCTATGACGGTCGCAACGCGCTGAACATTCTCGTGCGCGATGCAGCAGGGCATCCGAGTCCGAACGGCGGTCATGCGGAGGC
>CAUVFG010000004.1:0-30764 GCA_963551125.1 uncultured Selenomonas sp.
GCCTCCTGCGCGATACGCCTGAGGGCGAGGAGGAGCCGGAGCATTTCATCGATGCGCTCAATCCGCACTCGCTTGAGATTCTGACGAACGCAAAGGTAGAGCCGAGCGTCCATCTCACGGCGGCGGGAGCACACTATCAATTCCTGCGCGTCGGTTACTTTGTTGTTGACCCGGACACGACGCCGGATCATATCGTGTTCAATCGCATCGTCGGGCTCAAGGACTCCTGGAGCAAGGTGAAGTAAGTCCTTTTTCGAGGGCGTGCGTGTATGCCGCACAAAGGCGGTATGAGGAGGTTTGCCGTGGCAAAGATACCGAAGAACAGATCCGACAAAGATATGATGCAGGGCTTTGAAGAGGAGGAGACGCTCTCCGAGGTTCTGCTGAGAAAGGAGCGGCAGGCAGAGGAGCGCGCCCGCGCACAGGCGGCGCACGAACCTCCTGCTGATCTTGCTCGCGCGGGGCTGACCTCTGCGCAGGTGGACGAACTTGGTCGTGCGCTCTTGGAGCTGAAACTCGCGCTCGCACAGGAAGGCGTGCCGCAGTATCGGCTCAAGATCCGGCGCAAGGGCCGGCAGGTGATTATCACGGCGACGTGATGGATTTCTCGTAATGAGAAGAAGGATGTGTAATGATGGAAAATGCAACGATTGTGGCGATTGTCATCTTCGTCATCGCATACGCGCTCATCATCTCCGAAAAGGTGCACCGCACCATCGTCGGATTGTTTGGCGCAATGCTCATGATACTCTTCGGCATCATCGATCAGGAGACCGCCGTCCACCATATTGACTTCAACACGCTGGGGCTGCTCATGGGCATGATGATTATTGTGAACATCACGAGCGAGACAGGGCTGTTCAACTTCCTCGCCATCTGGGCGGCACAGAAGGTCAAGGCGCGCCCAATCGCGCTCCTCGTTGTCCTCTCGACGATCACGATGGTCTGCTCGGCTCTGCTCGATAACGTCACAACGGTTCTACTGACCGTGCCCATCACCTTCAGCATCACCTCTCAGCTCAAGGTTGATGTCATGCCGTACCTTATCTCACAGATTCTCGCGTCGAACATCGGCGGTACGGCAACCCTCATCGGCGATCCGCCGAACATCATGATTGGCAGCGCCGTCGGACTCGACTTCATGGCGTTCGTGGAAAACCTGACACTCATCTCGGTAATTATCTTTATCTTGGTGCAATTCATACTTATCGGTCTGTATCACAAGGAATTGCATACGCAGCCGGAGCTGCAGGATAAGATCATGCGTCTGCCTGCCGATGCACAGATCACGGATCATGCGCTGCTGAAGAAATGCCTGGCGGTCATCTTCCTCACAATCACATTCTTTGTCCTGCACGGCAGCCTTGGACTCGAGTCCGCGACAGTTGCGCTCTCAGGCGCAGGGCTTCTCCTGCTCATCACGGCGACAGAGGACGAGGAGAAGATCGTCAAGGTACTCTCAAAGATCGAGTGGCCGGCAATCTTCTTCTTTGGCGGACTCTTCATCCTCGTCGGCGCACTCGTCGAGACGGGCGTCATCCGCATGCTCGCCGCAGAGGCAATCAAGGCAACGGGCGGCGATGTCGAGGCGACCGCGATTCTCATCCTCTGGATGAGTGCATTTGCCTCTGCGTTTATCGACAACATTCCGTTTGTTGCAACCCTCATCCCGCTCATTCAGGATATGGGGCAGATGGGACTCACGAACCTCGATCCGCTCTGGTGGTCGCTCGCACTCGGCGCGTGCCTTGGCGGCAACGGTACGCTCATCGGTGCGAGTGCGAACGTCGTCGTCGCCTCCATGTCGGCGCAGCGCGGACGTCCGATCTCCTTCATCGGCTTTATGAAGATCGCGCTTCCCGTCATGGTCTTCACGATCATCGTCTCGAACATCTATGTTGTGCTTCGCTACCTCTAAGCGAATATGAGGATAAATCCTCGACTGCTGCTGCGGTCGGGGATTTATCCTGTTGAAAAATAGTGCAAAGAGACCTGTCATGCAAGTTTTTACTCGTATGACAGGTCTCTTTCATTCTTCTAGACGAAAGAATATCGTTTTTATATTTTGATTGGAGGAATCACAATGGACGTAAATCACATTCACAGCGGAGAGAGAGCACTTGCTGCCGGCGCAGGAAACGAAGGAATTACCTACGGGTATATTAGGGTATCTACGTCCCTTCAGCATGATGATCGGCAACGCATGGCGATGGAGAACTTCGGAATTTCGGAGGAGCATCTCTACGCAGACAAGCAGAGCGGCAAAGACTTTGATCGTCCTGCTTACCATGAAATGATGGCGCGGCTTGCAAGCGGCGACACGGTGGTGGTAAAGAGCTTGGACAGGCTTGGGCGTAACTACGAAGAAATGATTCGTCAGCTTGATATTATTACGCGTGAGAAGGATGCCGCCATCGTCATTCTGGATATGCCGCTCATCGACACGCGCCACGGGAAGGGGGATGACCTCACGGGGAAATTCATTTCGAATCTTGTTATTCAGATTTTTTCTTATGTAGCACATATGGAGCGGAACATGAACCATCAGCGCACAATGGAAGGGATTGCAGCAGCTAAGGCAAAAGGGATACCGTTCGGCAGGAAACCCCTCATGAAGCCGAAGGAATTTGAAGACATACGTGCCGCATGGACGGCGGGAGAGGTGTCGGAGCGAGAAGCCGCACGTATTCTGGGTGTATCGCGGCCGACCTTTCACAAGTGGACACATGAGTAAACGGCAGAAAACGCATCGTTTTTCTGCCGCCGTCAAAACCTTCCAGTTTTTAATAATTATAATAGTAGCAATTCGCTGCAAATCCCCTTGATTCCTTCTCAAAATTAAAAAATTTGCATGGCAGAAAAACGATGGTATTTTTGCCGCATACCGGTGTGGGGAGGGGCACTGTTTTGCAGCCACCGAAAATACTGGACAACAAGCAGCAGGGACGTGTCATCGATGAGCTTCGGGAGGCACTGCAACCGGGTGCGAAGCTCGCCGTGATCTCTGCGTATTTCACAATCTACGCCTATGAAGCGCTCAAGAAAGAACTTTCCTCCATTGAGGAGATGCGCTTCATCTTCACCACACCATCCTACATCAAGCAGAAAAATGACTTCCAGCGCGAGTTTTATATTGCTCCTCGTGATATGGGCAATCATCTCTCCGGCAACGAATTCGAGCTGAAACTTCGCAACAAGCTGACCCAGTCCGCCATTGCCAAGGAGTGCGCCGACTGGTTGCGGCGGAAGGTACGCATCAGATCCTACAGAGAGACAGACCCTGCCCAGTTGCGCCTTGCCTATGTGGCAAACAAAGATTCGGAGCAGGATGTCGCCATCCATGGAACGGTGGATTTCACCAGCGACGGACTTGGACTGACCCCGTCGGTACGCAATGACTCCAATACCTGTATGTATGGACGCGGCATGACACAGGGATTTCTCCAACTCTTTGAAAGCATCTGGAGCAATCCCTCGGCTGTGGAGGACGTGACGGAAAAAGTCCTCTCTGAGATGGAAGTCCTCTATAAGGAAAACGCGCCCGAAGCAATCTACTTCATTGCACTCTATCACATCTTCGAGGCATATCTGGGGGAGCTGACCGAGGAAAACATTATTAAGACCAAGACGGGGATCAAAGAGTCCCTCGTATGGAACAAGCTCTACAAGTTCCAGCGGGACGGGGTCATGGGCGCCATCGACAAGATTGAGAAATACGGCGGCTGCATTATTGCTGACAGCGTGGGGTTGGGCAAGACCTTCACGGCGCTCGCGATTATCAGATACTACGAGCTGCGGAATGATCGCGTGCTTGTGCTTGTACCCAAGAAGCTGCGGGAGAACTGGACGATCTACACGCAGAACGATAAGCGCAACATATTCTCCACGGATCGCTTCAACTACGATGTATTGAATCATACTGACCTCAGCCGATACAGCGGGATGTCCGGGGAGATCAACCTCGCTACGCTCAATTGGGAGAACTATGACCTCATCGTGATTGACGAGAGTCACAACTTCCGAAACAATGTGCCGCATAACGAACGCAAAACCCGCTATGAGCGGCTCATGGAGGACATCATCAAAGCAGGCGTCAGGACGAAGGTGCTGATGCTCTCCGCCACGCCCGTAAACAATCGGATGAATGACATCAAGAATCAGATTGCCTTCATCACTGAGGGGAAGAACGATGCTCTGAAGAATGCGGGTATTCCAAGCATAGAATATACCCTCCGCAAGGCACAGCTCGTGTTCAACCGCTGGTCGGAACTGCCGGAGCATGAACGCACGACCAAGCGGTTCGTGGAGATGATGGAGCTGGATTACTTCAAGCTCCTCGATACGCTCACCATCGCCCGCTCGCGCAAGCACATCGAAAAATATTACAACATCGAGGAAATCGGACGATTCCCAACGCGGTTGAAACCCATCAACGAATGTGCGGAAATAGATACCTTGGGAGAATTCCCGCCTATCGGCGAGGTCAACAAGATCATCCGCCGCCTGACCTTGGGGCTGTATGCGCCACTGCGCTATGTGCGCCCCGAGAAACGTCGCGCCTACGAGAAACGTTATGATATGAGCGTGGCGGGTGGTAAGAGCGTATTCAAGCAGGTCGACCGCGAAAACCAGCTGGTGCATCTCATGCGGGTGAATCTGCTCAAACGCATGGAAAGCTCCATCCATTCCTTCGTGCTGACGGTGGAGAAGATCTTTCGGCGCATCTCGGACACGCTGGACATCATCGACCGCCATGAAGGGGAGTACCGTCCTGAGCTGAATATCGAAGAAATGGACTTCGACGAGGAAGGCGCGGAAATGCAGGATCTCGTCTTCGGCAGCAAGGTCAAAGTCCTGCTGCAGGACATGGATCTCATCAAGTGGCGGCAGGATCTCGCGCAGGATCTGGAGGAGCTGACGGAGATTCTGAGGCGTGCCAAAGCCATTACGCCGGAGCGGGATCAGAAGCTGCAAACACTGAAGAAGCGGATTGCAGCCAAGATCGAGCAGCCGATCAACCCGGGAAACAGCAAAATTATCATCTTCACTGCTTTTGCTGATACGGCAGAATATCTGTACCAAAACATTGCCCCGTACTTAGAGCCTCTCGGTATCTATACAGCCTTGGTGACGGGCGGCTCAGAGCATAACAAGTCCACCCTGCCGATTCCGCCCACATTGAAACGCAGCGTCAGGCTTTCCGATCTCAATACGGTACTGACATTGTTTTCGCCCGGTTCGAAGGATGGGAAAAACATATTCCCTGAGATACAGGACGAGATCGACGTGCTCATTGCGACGGACTGTATCTCGGAAGGTCAGAATCTCCAGGATTGTGATTATCTCATCAACTACGATATACACTGGAATCCTGTGCGCATCATCCAGCGTTTCGGACGCATCGACCGCATAGGCTCGCGGAATGCCGTGATACAGCTCGTGAATTTCTGGCCGACGGAGGACTTGGACGCGTACATCGACCTCGCTGCACGCGTCAAGGGGCGTATGGTGCTGCTGGATGTCTCTGCCACAGGCGAGGAAAACATCATCGACGAGCAGAAATCGAAGGAAATGAACGACCTTGCGTATCGCAAGAAACAGCTTCAGAAACTCCAAAGCGAGGTGGTGGATCTGGAGGATATATCGGGCGGTATTTCCATTACTGACCTTACCTTCAACGACTTCAAGATCGACCTCATGGAGTACATGAAGGAACACGAGGAAGAACTCTCTCATGCGCCCAGCGGACTCTATTCGATTGCGCGGATTTCCGACAATCTGCGGGACGTGGTGCAGCCCGGCGTGATCTTCGTCCTGCGTCAGATCAAGGGGGCGCGTCAGACGAAGGAACAAAACCCGCTCTTTCCCTATTACCTCGCCTATATCACCGAAGACGGCAGGGTGGAAGCGAATTTTATACAGGCAAAACGGGTACTGGACTACCTCAAGAAATTCTGCTTCGGACAAAAGGTGGTAGCAAAGGAATTGGCGGATGTATTTAACGCAGAGACCAAACACGGGCGACGCATGGAGCGTTATTCTGCGCTGCTCTCCAAGGCCATCGCGGATCTGATCGGTCAGAAGCAAGAGGTCGGCGTGGCAAGCCTCTTTCACAAAGGCGGCACGGTCATGCCGCGAAATGTTGACGACGGTATGGCAGATTTTGAGCTGGTCTGTTTTGTGGTGCTCAAATGAATATCTACAATACAATGAATCTACCTTCGGCCGCCCGCATCGATCGTGTGGTGGCGAAAAGGCAGTTTTATGATAACGGGGATTTGTCTGCGGCGGACAAGAAGGCATTTGACCATATGGAGAAGATCTACTGGCGCTATGCGCTCAAAACGGAAAACACCTTCCTTCAGCCATATGCCGATGAGGAGCGAGACTATAGCGAGATCGAGGTGATGGAGGTCGTTCTCCGTGATGTCAGACAGTCGGATCGCCTTGCCGAGATCATCATGCGCGCGATCCCGTACGCCATGCTTCTTTTCTTCCGGCACGGCGAACAGATACAGATGCGGATGGGGAAGCTGCGAAAAAACATGGCGGACAGTAGCCGCATGACCTTGACGGCAGTGGAGCAGACCGCATGGATGGCAGAGGACGACGATTTCTGGAAAGTGCTGTCTCTTGGGAACGCACACATAGCGAATTTCTGCACGCTCTATGAGGCGTGGTTCGACGCCGTGAGCAGAAGCAAACTGGCGCGTGCAGGCGTTGCCGCTGAGAGCCTGTCGGGTGATGAGGCAAGAGCGATATGTGAAAGACTGGATACCATTGAGAAGGAAATAGCGCGTCTGCGCGGCAGGATGAAGCGCGAAAGCCAATTCAACCGCAAATTGGAGCTTAACACACGATTGCAGGCATTGAAGCGTGAGAGAATGAAGATCATGGAGCAAAGGAGCGACGAATCATGAAGAAGCTGACGGGCGAATCTCTGAACATTACTGAGGAAAATCTTTCTGCCATGCGGCAGCTCTTTCCCGAGGCTTTCGAGGAGGGGAAGATTGATTTCGACGTTCTCCGCCAACTGCTTGGCGACTATGTGGATGACGAGCAGGAGCGCTACAGCTTCCGATGGAACGGTAAGGGCAGATCCCTGCGTCTCTCACAGACGCCCTCGACGGGGACGCTCCGCCCCTGCAAGGCAGAGAGCAAGGACTGGGACACGACCGAGAATCTCTATATTGAGGGGGACAATCTCGAAGTCTTGAAGCTCCTGCAAAAGAGCTATCATGGCAGGGTCAAGATGATCTACATCGATCCACCCTACAACACGGGGCATGACTTCGTATATCAGGACGATTTTCGCGACAATATCGAAAACTACAAGCGCATCACGGGGCAGGTGGATGGAGATGGGAACTGGATTTCTGCGAATAAAGAGAATCGCGATTCGAGTGGTCGATTCCATACCGATTGGCTGAATATGATGTATCCACGCCTGCGCCTTGCGCGAAATCTGCTCGCCGATGACGGCGTGATCTTTATTTCGATTGATGATAATGAGCAGGAGAATTTGAAGAAGATTTGTGATGAAATTTTTGGGGAATCAAATTTTATTTGCTTGCTTTCAGTCAAGATGTCTCATTTGAGTGGAATGAAGATGTCGCATAAAGAAAAAAAGATACCTAAGATAAAAGAATTTGTTTTTTTATATGCTAAGTCAAATACAAATATTATATTAAATACAGTCTATATACCTGGGGAATGGGGAAAAGTAATGGAAAGATATTCTGGGTACATAGAAAATTATGACAATGATATTGGTGAATGGAAACGTATTCCTTTAAGTAAGGTATGCAAAACTCTTTCAGATAAAGAAGCATTGGCTTTCAAGCTATCCCATGCGGATAGAATTTTTCGTACAGCAGTGAATGATACTTTATCAAAGCTGCCAAAAGATAATATTTTCAGAAAAGTCATATCGAAAACTGGCTTGGAAAAATATGTGTATAACGGTGAAGAAGTGTTGTTTGCAAGGAGTAAGCTGAGATGCTTTGACGGTCATTTATTGCCAGCTGATACTATCGGAGATATATGGACAGATATAGGAATTAACAATTTGCATAATGAAGGAGGTGTGCCCTTTCCTAATGGGAAAAAACCAATAAAGTTACTTAAAAGGCTTATAGAAATAGTGGGTAATCAAGACGCGCTCATTCTCGACTTCTTTTCCGGCTCCGCCACGACCGCCCATGCCGTTATGCAGCTGAACGCCGAGGACGGCGGGAATCGTCGCTTTATCATGGTGCAGCTGCCGGAATCCACGGCTGAAAGCAGTGAAGCCCACAAGGCAGGCTATCGGAATATCTGCGAGATCGGCAAGGAACGCATTCGCCGTGCAGGTGAGAAGGTAAAGGAAGAATGCGCGGATGCAGAACGGGCGGAGACACTTGACATCGGATTCAAGGTGTTCAAGCTCGACAGCTCGAATCTGCAGAAATGGAATCCGCAGCCTGAGGATTTGCAGGGGAGTCTGCAAGCGAGCATGGAGAACTTCCTGCCCGACCGCACGGAGCTTGATGTCGTCTATGAGATCACACTGAAGCTCGGACTAGACCTTTCCTATGAGGTGGAGGAGCGCGAAATCCACGGGCAGACCATCTATATCATCGGCGCAGGTGCTTTGATGATCTGCCTCGATCCGCATATTTCCATGGCGACGGCAGAGGCACTGATCGAGCTGCACGAGGAATACGAGCCAGAGACGTGGCAGGTCGTCTGCCGCGATACGGGATTCCTCTCCGATCAGGAAAAGACGAATGTCAAGGAGACGCTCAAGAGTGCAGGACTCGACGAAGATGCCTTCATGTCGATCTAGGAGGGGTGTATGATGAAGCTGCAATTCAATCCCTCGCTTGCATACCAGCAGGAGGCTGTTGCCGCCGTCTGCGATGTGTTCCAGGGGCAGACGGCGAAGCCGACGCTTTTCAGTGTTGCAGACAGCACGGAGGAGCAGTTTGCCTCGGGGCAGAATCTCTTCGGACCTCAGCAAGGCATCGGGAATCGTCTGCTCGTTGACACCGAGGACATCTTGAAGAATGTGCGTGCCGTCCAGGCGCGCCATGCGCTGCCGCAGTCGGAGCATCTCGGACAGGAGCTGCATTTCGATATCGAGATGGAGACGGGCACGGGCAAGACGTACGTCTATCTGCGTACCTTGCTGGAGCTGAACAAGAGGTACGGTTTCACGAAGTTCATCGTCGTTGTGCCGAGCATCGCCATCAAGGAGGGCGTGAAGAAGACGCTCGATATTACGGAAGATCATTTTCGTGAGCTCTACCACAATGTGACGTATGATTACTTCGTCTACGACGGCAACCACATCGAGAAGATCCGTGACTTTGCCGTGAACACGGACATTCAGATCATGGTCATCGGTATCGACGGATTTCAGAAGGAAATCAATCTCATCAATCAGGACAATGATAAGAAGTTTGGCGGGGCGCGTCCGATTGAGCTGCTGCGTGAGACGAATCCAATTGTCGTCATCGATGAGCCGCAGTCTACGATTAGTACAGAGAATCGGATGGAAGCGGTGCGCACGCTGAACCCGCTCTGCACGCTGCGCTATTCGGCGACGCCCGTACGCGTGGAGAACAAGCTCTACAAGCTCGATGCGGTCGACAGTTTCAGCAGGAAGCTCGTCAAGGGGATCGAGGTGGACAGTTTCGCCGTTCAGGACGCGCATAACGACGCATATCTCTGTCTGAAATCGGTGGACAACAGGAAGTCACGCATCACGGCGAAAATCGAGATCGATAAGAAGATGAAGAGCGGAAGTGTTCAGCGCAAGATTATCTCGGTGCATCAGGGGGACGACCTCTATGAGATGTCGGGTGGCCGCGATGTCTATGCGGGCTATATCGTCAACGACATCTACTGTGCTGCAGGCGAGGAATATGTAGACTTCACCTCACGCCCCGAGGTGCTGCATCTGCATGAAGCCGTCGGACAGATCCATGCGGATGAAATCAAGCGTCAGCAGATACGCGCGACCATCGAGGAGCATCTCGACAAGGAGCTGCTGCTGCGGCCGAAGGGAATCAAGGTTCTCAGTCTGTTCTTCATCGACAAGGTGGCGAACTATCGTGTGTACGATGACGCGGGGGCACACAAGGGGAAGTATGCGATCTGGTTCGAGGCAATCTATCGCGAGCTGATCGGCAAACCGAAGTACAAGGAGCTGCGCGCGGCGCTTCATGGGGAGGCAGAAGAAGCGGAGTGCGTGCACGAAGGCTATTTTTCGGCAGATAATACGAAAAAGAATGCGACTCCTCGATGGAAGGATACGTCGGGTGCGACGAAGGCGGATGACAGTACCTACAACCTCATCATGAAGAAGAAGGAAGAGCTTCTCTCCTTCGGTTGCAAGATTCGGTTCATCTTTTCCCACTCGGCGCTCAAGGAGGGCTGGGACAATCCGAATGTCTTTCAGATCTGCACGCTGAACGAGACGGCGAGCGTGATCAAGAAGCGGCAGGAAATCGGACGCGGGCTGAGGCTGTGCGTCGATCAGCAGGGCGAGCGCCAGTATGATCGGAGCGTGAATATCCTCACGGTCATCGCGAACGAGAGCTATGATGAGTTTGCCGCCGCCTTGCAGAAAGAGTATCAGGAGGACGGCGTTCGCTTCGGTGTCTTGGAGCTTTCCAATTTTGCACCGCTCGTCCTGCGGACGGAGCAGGGCGAAGAAAAACCGCTGGGGTTGGAAAAGGCGAAGGAGATCATCTCCTTTCTCCGTGAACAATCGTATATTGATGCCGCCGGCAATGTGCAGAAAGCGCTGCGGCGTGATCTGGAGCGGAAGGAGCTGCATCTTCCCGAGGAGCTGACGCCGTATCGCACAGCAATCGAAACAGTCTGCATCCGTGCCTGCGGCAGCCTGCGGATTCAGGATGCGCGGAAGAGAGAGCCGCTTGCTTTGAACAAAGAGGTGTTTCTCTCGGAGGATTTCAAGGCACTTTGGGACAGGATCAAATGGAAGACGCGGTATCATGTGGGTTTTTCCACGGATGAACTCTTGGAAAAGTGCCGTGCAGAGATGGCAACGGAGCTGAGGGTCACTGCTGCGAAGATCATTCAGACGAAGGCGGAAGTGACCATCGAGGAGGGCGGCGTGCAGACAACGACGCTCCATCCGGGCAGGGCGCGTGAGTCGTATGCCCATGAAGGAGCTTTGCCGGATGTCGTGGCATATCTGCTGGGTGAGACGAATCTCACGCGCCGCACGATTGTGGAACTCCTGACGGGGACGCGTCGCATGGAAGACGGAACATGGAAGCCTTTTGATGCGTATGGAAACCATCTGAAGGATTTCCGCCGTAATCCGCAGCTCTTCATGGAGCGGACGGCAAAGATTGTACGCAGGGTTATGAAGTCCCTGATCGTTGCGGGAATCCGCTATGAGCGGTTGGGTGATACGGAGTTTTATCGGCAGGAACTTTTCGCCTCGGAGGAGCTGCAGGGCTATCTTGAAAGCAATCTGCTGAAGAGTGAAAAGACGCCTTACAATTATGTCATCTATGACAGCAAGAACGAGAGGCAGTTTGCGGATGCGTTTGAAAACGATCCCGAGGTGAAATACTTCGCGAAGCTTCCTGCGTGGTTCAAGATCAGTACGCCGCTGGGCTCCTACAATCCGGATTGGGCAGTTCTTTTTGACATCGATGGAGAGCAAAAATTGTACTTTGTTTTGGAAACGAAGGGCAATGTGGATGCTGACCACCTGCGCCCCGTGGAAAAAGAGAAGATTCACTGCGGCAGAGCACATTTCCGTGCTTTGGGAAATGTGGCGGCTTTTGAGGCTGTCGATGATTACGAGGCGTTCCGAATGAATATGTGAAAGGTGTGAAGAAAGTCGCGTCAAGAAAACTATGTGTGAATCAGTCCCCGGCTATTATCGTCGGGGATTTATTTTTACGCGCGTTTGTGCTATTCTGTGAGAAAGGAGGGAGAGGACGATGATACTGCATACGGGCATGCGCACGGATATTCCTGCCTTCTATGCGCCGTGGTTCGTAAATCGTTTGCGTGCGGGCGAGGTCTGCGTACGCAATCCGTACGATGCGGCGCAGGTCACGCGCTACCGCCTCGACCCCGCCGTCGTCGATCTCATCGCTTTCTGCACAAAGAACCCTGCGCCGATGCTGCCGCATATGGATCTTCTCGCTCCCTACGGTCAGTTCTGGTACGTCACGATCACGCCCTACGGCAGGGATATCGAGCCGCATGTGCCTCCGTGGCAGGAGGTTGTCCGCGCATTTCGTAAGCTCTCGGCAATCGTTGGCGCGCACGCCGTCGGCTGGCGCTACGATCCGATTCTGATTGACGAGCGCTATACGATTGACTTTCATCGACAGAGCTTCGCGCGGATGGCGGAGGCGCTTGCGGGGGCGACGGAGATGGTCGTCATCAGCTTCCTCATGCGCTATGCGAAGACGCGGCGCAATTTCCCCGAGGGGCGCGAGGTGACGCGTGCAGAGCGCATGGAACTCGGTGCATACATCGTCGAGACAGCACGCACGCACGGCATGACCGTCTATCCCTGCGGTGGGGGAGAGGAGCTTGCAGCCTTCGGCGTGGATATAGGCGGCTGTATGACGCCGCGCATCTACGAGCGCGCTCTCGGACGGAGGTTGAACTTCCCGCACTATGCACGGCAGCGCAAGGAGTGCGACTGCTACCTCGGCGCGGACATCGGTGCGTACGACAGTTGTCCGCATCTGTGCCGCTACTGTTACGCGAATACACACGTTGCCCGTGTTATAAAAAATCGTCGCCGCCACGACCCCGCGTCCCCCTTCCTCATCGGTCACGGAGAGGCGGGTGACCGCGTGCACACGGCGCGGCAGGAGAGCTGGCTGGATGTGCAGGAGCACCTGTTTTGACGGATATCATGAGACATAGAAAAAATGCTTGCACTTTATGAAAAACATCTGTATAATACAGAGCGTTGAAATCCGTTCCTCAAGACCTGATAGTCGTTCAATGAACGCGTGAAGCCTTGTTTATGTAATCAATGCTTGACCGACCATAATCTCAGTGAACGCTTTCCCAGTTCGGCGAATGGAGAGACTAACTATTTTATTCAAGGGAGATTGTGGAAGAATGGCATTTGAAGACAAGACACTCGTATGCAAGGAATGCGGCAACAACTTCGTGTTCACGGCCGGTGAGCAGGAGTTCTACGCAGAGAAGGGCTTTGAGAACGAGCCGGCACGCTGCCGTGATTGCCGCGACAAGCGTCGCCGTGGTCGTGACGAGCAGAGCAGCGGCGAGCGTCAGATGTTCCATGTGGTCTGTGCCGAGTGCGGCAAGGACACGGAAGTCCCGTTCGAGCCGAAGACGGATCGTCCGGTTTACTGCCGCGACTGCTTCAACGCGAAGCGCGCAGCACGTTTCTAAGTCTTTTTGAGGAGGTTCTGCCTCCTTCTAGGGAGGGATTGCTGTATTGTCAGCGTCCCTCCTTTGATTTTATCTCATTTGAGGAGGTTTCCCTATGAAACTGAAGAAATTGGCACTCGTGCTGACCGGCGCTCTCGTGAGCCTTGCCCTCGTCGGCTGCGGCGGTGGAGATCAGGCAAAGCAGGAGAGCAAGGTGCTCCGTGTCGGCGCTGCGG
Organism: uncultured Selenomonas sp.; assembly: GCA_963551125.1. Lineage (GTDB taxonomy): Bacteria > Bacillota > Negativicutes > Selenomonadales > Selenomonadaceae > Centipeda. The sequence continues at coordinate 13,629 of CAUVFG010000004.1, forward strand.
TGGACTTCGCTCCGTTTGAGTTCCAGGATGAGGGACAGAAGGAGTATCAGGGCTTCGACATGGATCTCATCCGTGCCGTTGCAAAGGAGATGGGCAGAGAGGCGGAGATACAGAACATCGGCTTTGATGGACTCATTCCTGCACTGCAGGCAAAGAATATCGACGTGATCATCAGTGGAATGACGATCAACGACGAGCGCAAGCAGAAGGTGAACTTCTCCGATCCGTACTATCAGTCGGGACTCACGATGGTTGTGCGCAGCGATGAGGAGCAGATCAAGTCGTTCAAGGATCTGAAGGGGCACAAGGTTGCCGTTCAGATCGGTACAACGAGTGCGAACATGGTCAAGGAGATGGAGGGCGTTACCGTCACCGAGCTGAATACGCCCGCAGACTGCTTTATGGAGCTCAAGGCACGCGGCGTTGACGCTGTCGTCAACGATCGTCCCGTCAATGATTACTACATCAACCAGTCGCAGGCAGTCGGCGTGAAGTCGCTAGCGGATAAGCTCTCGGCAGAGGACTACGGTATCGCGATGGCAAAGGACAACGCCGAGCTGCAGAAGAAGGTCAACGAGGCGCTCAAGAAGCTGCATGAGAACGGCGAATACGACAAGATTTATCAGAAGTGGTTCGGCGCGAGCAAGTAAGTGCTGAATAGATGAAAATGGCGCAGATGGAAATATTTCCGTCTGCGCCGTTTTGTTTCACAGGAAATCGACCGTTTTTCTTGCAAGATACAAGGGGATATTGGTGATTGCACCATCTTTTTGATAGTTGCGCTTTGAAAAGCGTAGGGCGTGTTTTGGATTGTGGTCGGCAATGTACCTCTTGAATGAGGGGGCAGCTTTGCTCTCGCCGCCCTTGACCTCTACGGGGACGATGTCGCTGCCTGTTTGCAGTATGAAATCTATTTCACTGTTCTTTGTACTGTAATAGCGGGGCTCGCATGCAAACAGCCCGTGAAACTGCTGCAATATGTAGTTTTCAGTCAATGGGCCTTTGAACTGGTAGTCACTTTTGAGGAGAATCGCACTGTTATCGATCCCCGCCATATACTTTAGGAGCCCTGTGTCAAAGACAAAGAGTTTGAACTGATCGCGTTTGTCAAATGCGGCAAGGGGGTGCTCCGGCTTGGAGACATTGTAGACACGGTTGAGCATACCTGCGGACACAAGCCATTCGATTGCTTCTTCGAATTCGCGCGCTCTGCCTCCGCTACGGACAGCACCGTACATGAACTTCTCGTTCGGTTTAGCAAGCTGTGAGACAATGCTGCGGAATACGAGAAGAATGCGTCCACTGTTGACGTTTCCATTGTGTTTGGAAAAATCATTTTCATAGATTGTAATGAGTTCGCGCTGAACTTCTGATACCCTGGCAGGATCTTTATAGGTTACCCAGGAGGAGACACATTCCGGCATCCCACCGATGATGAGGTAATTGTTGTAGGCATCGAGCAAACGTTGATGAAAGACATCCTCAATGAACTGTTCTTTTTGTATGCTTTCATAATATGAATAAAGAGGGGGGGCAGTTGCATCGAGAAATTCATCAAAGGTCAGCGGGTGGATGTCAAGGAGATTGACCATGCCGACGGGATAGGATTTTGGAGCGGCAAGCAATGTGCCGAGCAGACTCCCTGCAGCGATCACATGATAATCATTCGCCTTTTCCTTGAAGTATTTGAGCGCGTTTAATGCTGCCGGGCATTCCTGAATCTCGTCAAAGATGAGAAGTGTCGTATGCGGCTCGATTTTCTCGTCTGCAACCAGCGAGAGCAATTCCACAATGCGGTGAGGATTTTTGTTCGTTTCAAAGATGGAGGTCAACGCATCATCTTCATCGAAATTGAGATAGACGAAGTTGCTGTAATAGGTTTCCCCAAATTCTTTCATTAGCCAGGTCTTGCCCACCTGACGCGCACCTCTCAGAATGAGAGGCTTCCGATCCGGACGGGTTTTCCAGTGCAGCAGAGCGTGTGTTGCGTTGCGGTTCATAGGATCACCATCCTTTTTTCATTTGGAAAATAGAAAATCACGTTTTTCTTGGGTTTTGATGATTATTTTACACGTTTTTCCAGATGAATTCAAATAAAAATACACGTTTTTCTAAATAAAGGCACCTGACGGAGAGGAAGTATCCGTCAGGTGCTCAATTCATGGGGAACAAAGCCTCACAATCCCTGCCATATCCTCGGGCAGTGGCGTTGTTACCGTCAGCGTTTCCTGTGTTCGCGGGTGCGTGAGTGTGAGCTGCGCAGAGTGGAGGGCATGGCGTGCGATGAGTGCGGTGCTGCCGCCGTAGAGGTCGTCGCCGAGCAGGGGATGCCCGAGGTGGGCGAGGTGGACGCGGATCTGATGGGTGCGTCCCGTCTCAAGCTGTAGGCGCAGGAGTGTATGTCTACCGTTTGTCCACGCCGTTTTGTAATGCGTACGCGCCGGTTTTCCATCAGGGGAAACGCGGCGCAGGATGATGCTCGGCAGCGCGCGTGCAATGGGCGCGTCGATCGTGCCCTCTACGGGTGAGATTGCCCCTTCGATCAGCGCCAGATACCTGCGTTCCAGTGCGTTTGCACGCGCAATCTGATGCTGTACCTCGGGGCGCTTTGCAATGAGCAGCAGACCCGTTGTGTTGCGGTCGAGGCGGTGGCAGGGGTGGAAGTCGAGCGCTGTGCCGCGCGCAGCATAGAGTCCGAGTACGGCATTCGCGAGCGTACCGCGCGACTCCCGCGTCGTTGGATGGACGAGCTGTCCTGCAGGTTTGTCGATGACGAGGAGATCGTTGTCCTCATATATAATCGTGAGCGGCAGCTGTTCGGGTGTGACAGAGGAGACGACGGGCAGTTCATAGGAGACAATGTCACCCGCACGCAGCATCGTGCGTGCGGCAATCGCGGGCACGCCGTTCACGGCGAATGTTCCGCTGTGCTTGATCCGTTTCCAGAGCCCCGAGGAGATGCCGCGCGTGCGCATCAGGTACGCCTTTGCGGGGCATGTTTCATCTGCGCGCAGGTCAACCGTGATTTCCATTACTCGCTCTGTTTCTGTTCCTGACCGCGCAGGGCGAGGATGATGCGGAAGGAGATGGAGAGGATGATGGCGATGACGGTCGCGAGTGCCATGCCGCGCAGCGTGACCGTACCGATGGTAAGGCTCGCCGTCGATACACCGACCCCCATGACGATGGAGGTGAGGAGGAGGTTCATCGGATTGTTGTAGTCCACCTTTGCCTCGACGAGGATGCGGATGCCCGAGGCGGCGATGACACCGAAGAGCAGCATGGAGACACCGCCCATGACGGGCGTTGGGATGCTCTGGATGAGTGCGGCGAGCTTGCCGAGGCAGGAGAGCAGGATTGCAAAGATTGCTGCGCCGCCGATGACCCACGTGGAGTAAACCTTTGTGATCGCGAGCACGCCGATGTTCTCACCGTAGGTCGTGTTCGGCGTTGAGCCGAAGAAGCCCGAGAAGATTGTAGAAATGCCGTTGCCAAGAAGGGAGCGGTCGAGCCCTGGATCCTTAGCGAGGTTGCGTCCAACGATGTTGCCCGTGACGATGAGATGCCCGATGTGCTCGACAATGACGACGATGGAGGCGGGCAGGATGATGAGGATGGCACGCAGGTCGAATTCCGGCGTGTAGATGGTCGGGATCGCAAACCAAGGCGCACGCTCGACGTGCGAGAGATCGACAATACCGACGGTGAATGCAATGACATAGCCTGCAACAACGCCGATGAGAATCGGGATGATGGAGAGGAAGCCGCGAAACGCCATCGAGGCGAAAATGGTAATGGCAAGGGTCGCGATGGAAACGAAGATGACAGTTGTATCCGTATTTTCGCCTGTTAGCCCTGCCATGCCAGCCGCCGTTGGCATAAGCTCAAGCCCAATGACGGCGACGATTGCACCCATTGAGGCGGGCGGGAAGATCACGTCGATCCAGCTTGTCCCGATCGTGTGCACGATGAAGCTGACGACGCAGAACACAATGCCGACGACGATGAAGCCCCCGAGCGCCGCCTCGTAGCTGTATTCGGAGAGGACGAGGAAGACGGGGGAGAGAAAGGCGAAGCTCGAGCCGAGATACGCAGGAATCTTCCCTTTACAGAGGACGAGATAGAACAGCGTGCCGATGCCATTGAAGAGCAGCACGGTCGCGGGGTTGACGTGAAAGAGGATCGGCACGAGCACGGTCGAGCCGAACATCGCAAAGAGATGCTGCAGTGAGAGGGGAATGGTCGTCAGGAGCGGCGGACGCTCCGTTGTGTCAATCGTCCGTTGGGACATGATGAATCACTCCGTTTCAGATACGTAAAGCGAGGTTGGATGGCTTATGAAGGACCTCCTAGCCTCTGTAGGCGTCCCTATGATACCATAGACGGCGGCGGGGGACAATGATGATTTCATGGAGGACTTTTTCCGCTTGCAGATTTTGACTGAATTCAGTAAGATAGTACCATGAACGAACGAGAAAGAGGAAGTGAACGATGAAATATCCAATGAAGCTCATCGCACCGCTGAAGGACTATCTCTGGGGCGGCACGCGGCTGAGGGATGAATATGGAAAAGAGACGCAGCTGCCAAAGGTTGCCGAGAGCTGGGAGCTCGCCTGCCATAAGGACGGCAAAAGTGTGATTGCAAACGGCACGGCGGCAGGGCATACGCTTGCGGATTGGCTTGCAGCAGAGGGGAAGGACGCGCTGGGAACGCATGCGGCAAGATTTTCCTATTTTCCCCTGCTCATCAAGCTGATTGATGCACATGACAATCTCTCCGTGCAGGTGCACCCCGATGATGACTACGCCCTGCGCGTCGAGGGGGAGTACGGCAAGACCGAGATGTGGTACATTGTGGACGCTGCGCCGGGAGCGGAGCTGCTCTATGGCTTCACGCATGAGATCTCAAAGGAGGAGTTCGCGCGGCGCATTAGAGACAATACGCTGTTCGATGTCGTGCGGCATGTGCCCGTGCAGAAGGGCGATGTGTTCTTTATCCCCGCGGGGACGCTGCACGCGATCGGCAAGGGGATTCTCATCTGTGAGATTCAGCAGAACTCGAATACGACGTATCGGATCTATGACTATGGGCGCATCGGTGCGGACGGCAAGCCACGCGACCTCCATATCGAAAAGGCTCTGGATGTGACCCGCCTTGGCCCTGTTCCCGCGCATGAAGACCGGACGGACGAGATTGATGTCGCTGCGGGCGCGCGGGCACGCCTCTTGGCGGCGTGCGATTATTTCTCCGTCTACCATCTCACCGTGGACGGGGAATGTGAGTTTACTGTGGGCAAAGACTCGTTTCAGTGTCTGACCGCGCTTTCGGGCAGCATGCAGCTTCGCAGCGAAACGGACGAGCTGAGCATCGAGAAGGGCGAGAGCGTCTTCCTGCCCGCAAATTTGGGGCAATGTGCGCTCAAGGGCACGGGTGAGCTGATTCTCAGTAAAATATAGAGCAGAACGGGCAGGGCTTGACGGCTTTGCTATAATGAAACCGTTAGGAGAACTTTTATTAAGGAATCGCTGATAAACGCAGCGACTCCTCACGAATGCCCAAAGGGAAGGTGAGACTCATCGAATTTCATGCCTTGACAAAGGAAGACAAGCCCCTGCTTGATCGCTATTTTCGTGCGAATTACTACGAGAATTCACACTTTAACTTTACAAATCTCTATATGTGGCGTGAGCCGTTCCATGTCCATATCGCCGAGGAGGACGATGTCCTCTACGTTGTGAGCGAGTGGAAGGCGCGCGTCTCGGCATTGCAGCCGTTCTGCGATCCTGCTCTTTATCCCGCCGCAACAAAGAAGCTGCTCGCGTACTTCGAGGAGATCGAGCAGCCGTTTCACATCTACGATATGGAGCGCGGCTATGCGGATTTCCTGCGCTCCTGTGATTGTGCGAATTTTGAGGTGGTCGCAGACCGCGATAACTTCGACTATGTGTATCTTTCGGAAAAACTCATCAGTCTCGCGGGACGCAAGCTGCATTCAAAGAAGAATCATCTGAACGCGTTCCGCAAGGAACATCCCGATGCGGAGTTCGTACCGATTACGGACGAGATTGTGACGCTGTGTAAGCTGGAGCTGAACAGCTGGTACAAACAGCACAAGCAGGAGGATGGAACGGTCGATCCGTTCATCGGCTATGAGCGTACGGCGATCCTTGAGGTGCTGAACAATTTTGAGGACTTCGGTCTGAAGGGCGGTGCAATCCTCCTCGGGGGACGTGTCATTGCCTTTACGTTCGGCGAGCAGCTGAACACGGATACGGCGGTGATTCACGTCGAGAAGGCGGACCCGGAGCTGCGCGGTGCGTATCCTGCGATCAATCAGGGGTTCGTGGAGCACGCGTGGAGCCATCTGACCTACATCAACCGCGAGGAGGATATGGGGATCGAGGGGCTGCGCAAGGCAAAGGAGTCCTACAAGCCCGAGAAGCTGATCGAGAAGTTTAACGCGACGCTCGTCGGATTTGCAAACTGCCCGTGAATATGGTAAGATAACACAACGCTAGCGTGCCCTTCGCCCCGCAGCGGCGGAGGGCTTTCTTGTTTATTTAGATGATGCAATGAAATATGATACAGGGGGGACGATCATGAATCACACGAAGTACACGAAGGGATACTATATGCCGCCCGAGATCCGTCTGGACTGGCTGCGCAAGGACGCACCCGACAAGGCGCCGATCTGGTGCTCGGTCGATCTGCGCGACGGCAATCAGGCACTTATCATCCCGATGAGTCTGGATGAAAAACTCGCATTCTTCGACCTCCTTGTGCGCGTGGGATTCAAGGAGATTGAGGTCGGCTTCCCCGCAGCCTCTGATACAGAGTATGAATTCCTGCGCCGCCTCGTCGATGACAATCTCATCCCCGACGATGTGACCGTGCAGGTGCTGACACAGGCGCGTGAACATATCATCCGCAAGACGTTTGATGCGCTGCGCGGCGTGAAGAACGCGATTGTGCATGTCTACAACCCCACGTCTGCAGCACAGCGCGAGCAGGTCTTTGCGCGCTCAAAGGAGGAGATTCTCCAGATTGCCGTGGACGGCGCAAAGCTTCTCAAGAAGCTGACGGAGGAGGCGGGCGCGAACTATCGCTTTGAGTATTCGCCCGAGAGTTTTACGGGTACGGAGCCGGAGTACGCGCTTGAGGTCTGCAACGCCGTCCTCGATGTGTGGAAGCCGACGCCAGATCACAAGGCGATCATCAATCTGCCCTCCACGGTGCAGATGTCGATGCCGCACGTGTATGGAATGCAGATTGCCTATGTCAACGAGCGGCTGAACTATCGCGACAGTGTTGTTCTCTCGCTCCACCCGCACAACGACCGCGGCTGCGGCGTAGCGGATGCGGAGATGGGGCTGCTCGCGGGTGCGGATCGTGTCGAGGGGACGCTGTTCGGCAACGGGGAGCGCACGGGCAACGTCGACATCATCACGGTTGCAATGAATATGTTTGCGCTCGGTGTCGATCCGAAGCTGGACTTCTCCGATCTGCCGCATCTTGTCGAGGTCTACGAGCAGGTGACGCGGATGCAGGTCAACCCGCGCCAGCCGTATTCAGGCTCTCTTGTATTTGCCGCATTCTCCGGCTCGCATCAGGATGCCATCGCCAAGGGGATGAAGCACTGGGAAGAGAAACGTCCAAAGTTCTGGTCATTGCCGTACCTCTATATCGACCCGAAGGATATCGGACGCACGTACGATGGCGATGTTATCCGCATCAACAGTCAGTCGGGCAGGGGCGGAGTCGGCTACATCATGGAGCAGCAGTACGGCATCAGCCTGCCGAAGAAGATGCGTGAGGATCTCAGCTACCGCGTGAAGTCCGTGTCCGACAGTGGACACAAGGAGCTCCTGCCTGACGAGATTTACAAGGTATTCACGGACACCTATGTCAATGTCGTATTCCCGTTTGAGCTCGTGGACTTCCATCTGAAAAAGCAGCCGGACGGCACGCGCATGGGCGATGTGCACCTCAAGGTGGACGGCGAGGATCGTACCTATGAGGCGCGTGGAAACGGCCGTCTGGACGCGATCTCGAATGCACTGCAGGCGAATCTCGGTCTCCACTACACGAATCTGACTTACAGCGAGCACGCGCTTGAGATTGGACAGACCTCGCGCGCCATCTCCTATATCAGCATCACGGGGGAGGATGGCAACGTCTACTGGGGCGCGGGACTGGATACGGATATCATCACTTCGTCCATCCTTGCCCTGTTCAGTGCGATCAACCGCATGAAGGCGGGACACTGAGCGTGACAGACCTCGTTGCCGAAAAGCTGAAACTGCTGCCGGAGACCCCGGGCGTCTACCTCATGAAGGACGCGCGTGGGAAGATCATCTATGTGGGCAAGGCAATCGTCCTCAAGAACCGTGTCCGGCAGTATTTTCAGAGCAGCCGCAATCAGGCGCCGAAGGTGCGCGCGATGGTCTCGCACGTCGCCGACTTCGAGACGATCATGACGGCGAACGAAGTCGAGTCGCTGATCCTTGAGGCGAATCTCATCAAGAAACATCGTCCGCGCTACAATATACGGCTGAAGGACGACAAGAGTTACCCCTATGTCAAGGTGACGGTGCAGGAGGAATATCCGCGCGTCTTCATCACGCGGCGCGTGCTGCGTGACGGCGCGCGCTACTTCGGCCCCTATACGAATGTGACGGCGCTGCGGGACAGCTTGAAGCTCCTGAAGCGCCTTTTTCCTCTGCGTACGTGTCGGACGATGCCTGACCGGCCGTGCCTCGAGTACCATATCAAGCGCTGTCTCGCGCCCTGCGTGGGCAAGGTGGGGGAGGAGGACTATCGTGCGATGATCCGTGCCGTCCTCCTCTTCCTCGAGGGGCGGACGGACGATGTGGAGCGCGAGCTCGAGCACCGCATGAATCTTGCGGCGGAGGCGTATCACTTCGAGACGGCGGCACGTCTCAGGGATCAACTCAGTGCCGTGCGCAAGGCGGCGGAGCGGCAGAACATCGTGACAGGTGCGGGGGATCAGGATGCGCTCGGCATGGCGCGCTCGGTGGTGGGGGTCTGCGTGCAGATCTTCTTCATCCGCGGGGGCAAGATGATCGGGCGCGAGCACTTCCTCCTGCGTGGGAGCGAGGAGGAGAGCGATGCGGACATCCTGCGCGCGTTTCTCGAGCAGTACTACAATCAGGCGACCTTCGTGCCGCGCGAGGTGCTGCTGCCGCACGAGATCGACGCGGCGGCACGCGAAATCATCGAGCGTTGGCTCGCCGAGAAAAAAGGCGGGGGCAAGGTCGCGCTCCTCACGCCGCAGCGCGGGACAAAGCGCGATATCGTGACAATGGCGACGGGCAACGCGGAGAAATTCCTTGCGGACGAGGAGACGCGCCGCAGTCTTGCGGACGAAGCGACCCTTGGCGCAGTCGAGGAACTGGGGCGCTATCTCGGACTCAAGAAACCGCCGCGCCGCATGGAATGCTTTGACATCTCGCACAATCAGGGGCAGGAGACTGTGGCGTCGATGGTCGTCTTCGAGGATGGCATGCCGAAGAAATCGGACTATCGACGTTTCAAGATTCGGAGCGCGGAGGGCAAGCCCGACGACTTCCTCTCCATGCGTGAGGTGACGACACGCCGCTATGTGGGGCTGCCCGAGGATGAACTGCCCGATCTCATCATCATCGATGGCGGCAAGGGGCAGCTCTCTTCCGCGCTTGCGATCATCCGAAATGAGGCGGGGCACAAGGACGTGCCCGTTGTCGGACTCGCCAAGCAATTTGAGCTCATCTTTACGGAGGGAAACTCGGAGCCTGTAGAGCTGCCGCGCCGCAGCCCGTCGCTCTACCTCATTCAGCGCATCCGCGACGAGGCGCACCGCTTTGCCATCACCTTTCATCGCAAGCTGCGCGGCAAGCGCAACCTCGTGTCCGTCCTCGACCATATCGTCGGCGTCGGCCCAAAGCGGCGTCAGGCTCTCTGGACGCACTTCGGCACACTCGATAAGATCAAGGCGGCATCCGTCGAGGAACTCGCCGCAGTGCCCGGCATGAATCGCCCTGCAGCAGAGGCGATTGTGCATTTTTTCGACGCACAGCGCGCGCTTCGTGGGAAAGATTAGCCGTACTTCCACCGCTATCCGGTACATTTAATTTCGTTGTGTCCTATCAAGATAGGATTCTCCCCCAAAAATGACGAACTATATGATTGCACTGCAGTTCTGATTATTGTAAAATTATCAAAAAGATTTGAAATTGATGACATCTCGTTGAGGAGGTGTCGCACGATGATCATCTTTCAGCGCATGCAGATATGGGGTGCGACGCTTCTGCTCACGGCAGGGGTTCTCCTTGCAGCCTGCGGCATAGAGCCGCAGAGCGTGCAGCCGGATGAGAATATCGTTGTTGTCTACAACTGTAATACGGATGACTGGACAGCTCCGCTTGCCAAAGAGTTTCAGGAGCAGACAGGCGTCGAGGTACGGTTTGTTGACGGCAGTTCGGAGGAACTCATGGCTCGTGTTCGCACGGAGCAGGAGAACCCGCACGGCGATATCATATGGGGCGGCACAGCGGACGCCTATGTCACGCTTGAGTCCTATCTCGAACCCTATGTGTCACCCGAAAAATCTGCAATTCTACCTAATTTCGTTCGCGAGAACAATGCGTTCTACAACATGGTCATGGATCCCTACGTCATCGCCTACAACAGTGATCTGGTGAGTGAGGCGGATGCTCCAAAGGGGTGGAGGGATCTGCTCAACCCAAAGTTTCGTGGACGCATTGCGCTTGCAGATCCCACGAAAGCCTCTTCTTCCTATGTTGCCCTCCTGACGATGATGGATGCCCTCGGTGGTGATTCCGGCATCATTGGACGTATGGCAGAGCAGCTGGACGGGCGCAGTATCACCGGCTCGGCAGCGCAGATCAAGGCACTCTCCGATGGGGAGTATGCCGTTACTGCGACATCTGAAGCGTCTGTGCTCACGTATATTGCGGGCAGCGCACACATTAAGATTGTATATCCCGAGGAGGGGACGGAAGTTTCCTCAAGCGGCATTGCAATCATCAAGAATGCGCCGCACGCAGAGAATGCAAAGAGATTTCTGGATTTCATGATGAGCCGTCAGGTTCATGAGCGCCTCGGCGAACATGAACGACGCTCAACGCGTGCCGATATTCCGGCACCGTCGAATCTTCGTCCTCTTTCGGAGATTCGTTACACTTGGTTTGATACGCGGCGCGCCGTCTCCTTTCGGGACGAGTTCCTAAGCAAATGGCGCGCAGCGGTTATCAAATAAATCCCCATTTCCCCCCATCCCCCCATTCCCATATTTTCCCCTTCCAAGACCGTCACGTTTTGTGGCGGTTTTTCCTTTGCTTTTATTTTTTTTTGTATGAAAATATATTTTTTCAATTTATATATGATTTTACTTGACAGAAATAGGATTTATCCGTATTCTTTCTTTATAGTCTGAACATTAAGGAAGGATAGATGACCTTTCCTTGTTTCGCCGTTTGCCCATTGCGGCAGGAGAGGGGGCTGCGCTATTCATGGGACGATACCGGATCAGCTATCAGCAGCGACTGCTTGCCTATCTGCTCTTTGGCGGCCTCTTTCCGCTCCTCTTGGCGTCCGTAATGATCCTCTATGCGGCGGACAGCGTCTATGAGAATACGCAGGCAAAGAGCGGGCGTGCCGAGGTGCAGCGCATCTCACGCGAGATCGACAATCTTGTCGGCAGCTATCAGCGTCTGATGAATCCGCTGCTCGTGCGCGGGGAAAGCATTGCCTTTCTGCGCGGCGAGCGTGCGGATGTGGAGCATATCTACGGCGATCTCTATACGATTCTGGCGGGACGTTCCGGTGAGATGGCGATCTACCTCCTCTCCGCAGATGGCACACAGGTCATTGCAACGGACGATCTGCCGCGCGACTATCGTCTGCCGGAACATCTGCATTGGGGACTCATCGGGCGTGCGACGGCGCAGCAGGACTGGGTGATCGCCTCGGCAGATCGCTATGAAGCGGATCGCAGGGAGACGGTCTTCTCGATGGCGCGCGCGATTCGTCAGGGGGATGAGCTGCTCGGCTTTGCCGTCATTGATGTGCGGCGCGAGGCGCTTGTGCCGCTCATTCAGCGCGTACAGGACGGCAGCGAGGGGCAGATCATCCTGACGGATCGCTACAACTATGTGATGATGGATATGCTCGATCATCACCGAGAGGGATTTTCGTCCGTCTATTCCGGATCGGAGGAGGCGGCTTCGGCGTCTTTGTTTCGCGATGATTCCTATTCCTCGCAGGATACGGGATTCACCGTACATCTGCGGCAGCGTCTGGATTCCACGCCGCTGGATTATCTCTTCCGACTCGTACTCACGGTGGATGCCGTGGCACTCAGTATCACAGCATATCTTGCCTATCGTCTGAGCCGCCATCTCTGGCGTCCGCTGCATAGCCTTGCCATGGCGATGCGCCGCGTGCGCAGCCGCGATGATTTCTCGGTGCAGGTGGATGTGCAGCGCAGCGATGAGATTGGGGAGCTTGCGCTTACGTTTAATAGCCTCATTGCGCACATTCGCACGTTGCTCGCGGAAAACCGGGAGCGTGAACGGACGCTGCGCGTGGCGCAGGTGAAGTCGCTGACGGAGATGATCAAGCCGCATTTTATGTATAATACGCTCAACCTTATCAAGTGGAGCGCAAAGCTCGGTGACAGCGAGGGCGCTGCCGACATTGCTGTGCAGCTGGGGAAACTGCTGCGTGCCTCGGTGAGTATGAAGGAGTTCGTCACGGTGGCGGAGGAACTGACCTTCCTGCGCATCTATCTCAAGATCCAACAGCGCCGCTTCGAGGGACGGCTGAAGGTGACGGTGCGCGTGCAGTCATCGGTATATGGCTGCTATGTACCGAAGCTGATCCTCCAACCACTTGTAGAAAATGCGATACAGCATGGCATTGAGATGGCGGAGAGCGGCGGGCGCATCACGATCACGGGCGCGCGGGAGGACGGTCATCTTGTCTTTCGTGTCAAGGACAACGGGCACGGCATGTCCGAGGAGCGGCGACAGGAAGTGCTTGCGCGGAGGGATGACAATCATTTCGGACTTTACAACGTGCATATGCGCGCGGTGCTGAACGGGGATGAGACCTGTGGCGTTGCGTTGTACAGTACCGAGGGGAAGGGCACAGAAGTGATTTTGACGCTCAAGCACTGGGAGGAGGCTCCTCATTATGATTAAGGTGCTGATTATTGACGATGAACCCATGCAGCGCGAGGGCATTGTGCGCCTGACGCCGTGGGAGGATTTTGGAGCTGAGGTCATTGGTGCGGCAGGCAGCGGCATGGAGGGGATTCTGCTCGCGCGCGAGCATCGCCCCGATGTGCTCATTGTGGACATCAAGATGCCGGGACTCTCCGGTCTCGATGTGATTGCGCGTTTGCGTGAAGAGCTGGATGCAGAGTATATCATTCTCTCGGGTTACGGCGAGTTTGAGTACGCGCAGCAGGCAATCTCACTCGGTGTATGTGCCTATCTCCTAAAGCCACTGGACGATGAGGAGCTTGCTTCTGCGGTGCAGCTGGCAGCATCGCATATCGAGGAACGACGCTTTCATCTGCATGATTTGCCGGCGGATGAGTGTATGCCCGCGCCGATCCGTCTACCGGAGGAGGAGCCGATACGCGGCTACCTCCTGCATGCCGTGCGCCATATGGAGGAGCATCTGGCGGAGCCGATCACAGTGCGTGAGGTCGCCGATGAGCTGGGGCTCAGCGTCAGCTACCTCCACAAGCTCTTTGCGCGCTGCGGCACCTCGTTCAGCTCCTATCTGACGGACTGTCGTCTGCGCCGCGCGGGTCAGATGCTGCGTGAGGGCGATGAGAAGATCTATGCGATTGCTGCGGCATGTGGCTATCAGGACACACGCTATTTCAGCAAGATCTTTCAGAAGCACATGGGCGTTAAACCAACAGAATATCGACACGGAAAAATTTTATAAAAATTTTATAAAACCCCTAGCCAAACTCCAAAATATGTTGTAATATAATAATTGTTATTGGGTAGTAACTTGTACATAAGTCTAACCGCCCGATACATCTGTGTATTATGTTCATTGCTGTGTATTATATTGAAGGAGGGCTTCCCGTGAAGACATGGGTTTGTACGGTTTGCGGCTGGGTTTATGATGAGGCGGTCGGCGACCCCGATTACGATCTGGCTGCCGGTGTGGCGTTCGAGGATCTGCCGGAGGATTTTGTCTGCCCGCTCTGCGGCGTGGACAAGTCGCTGTTTGAGCAGCAGGAGTAACGCTGCCTTTTTAGGAGAGTGACCCCGCGTATGCGGGGTTTTTTCATGCCGATGTATGGCCTGCTCTCAAATGTTTTGCTTTTCATGGGAAAATCCCGTATAATGAACGGAAGAATTTATTGTGAGGGGATTTGTCTTTGGCAGAGCAAATTGAAATCAGCGTTATTTTCCTTGTCTATATGCTTGTGATGATGGGGATTGGTGTCTACTACTACCGGCGCACGCGCAATATGAGCGACTACTTCCTCGGCAATCGGAAGCTCGGCGCATGGGTGACGTCGATGAGTGCCGAGGCGTCGGATATGTCAGGCTGGATGCTCATGGGGCTGCCCGGCTTTGCGTATATCGCAGGGCTCAATGCGGGGTGGATTGCCATGGGGCTTGCACTCGGTACATGGGCAAACTGGCATTTCATTGCGGCGCGCCTGCGTGTCTATACGGAGCTTGCGAATAACTCGCTGACGCTTCCGGATTTCTTCGAGAATCGCTTCCTTGCGACCTCGGGCGCGCTGCGCATTGTGCCCGCAATCTTCATCCTGATCTTCTTCATCCTCTATACGTCCTCGGGATTTGTGGCAGCGGGGCGCCTCTTTGAGACAATCTTCCATCTGCCGTATCTGACGGCACTCATCGCCGGCTCGGCCGTGGTCGTCTTCTATACGCTCGTCGGCGGTTTCCTTGCCGTTTCGCGCACGGATTTCATCCAGGGCGTGATGATGTTCTTTGCGATCCTTGTGGTGCCCGTGGGTGCTGCCGTCATGCTTGGCGGTTTCACGGCGACAGCAGATCTGATCTATGCGGAGCACGCTTCATTCTTCTCTCCGCTGACGAAGGTGGACGGTTCTACGCTCGGTTTCATCGAGTTCGTGTCCCTCATGGCGTGGGGCATCGGCTACTTCGGGCAGCCGCACATCCTCGTGCGCTTTATGGCGATTCGTCACGCAGAGGAGCTGCCGCAGGCGACACGGATTGCGATGGCGTGGGTGGTGATCTCGCTCTCGGCCGCGATTCTGGTTGGCATGGTCGGGGCAGTCTATCTGAGGACACCCCTCGAGGGAACGGCGGCGGAGACGGTCTTCCTTGCGATGGCGGGTCAGCTCTTCCCGCCTGTTGTGGCAGGGTTGATTCTCGCGGCGGTGCTCGCGGCGATCATGAGTACGGCGTCTGCGCAGCTGCTCGTTGCGGCTTCGGCGTTTGCACAGGATATCTATCGGCGTAGCTTCCGTCCGCACGCACAGCAGGTGGAGCTCGTCTGGGTCAGCCGCCTGTCCGTGCTCGCGATTGCGGCGGCGGCGATCTACCTCGGACTGAGTCCCGACAACCTCATCCTCGATATGGTGGCGTACGCATGGGCGGGCTTTGGCGCCTCGTTCGGTCCTGCGCTGCTCATGTGCCTCTTTTGGCGGCGCACGACGGAGCGCGGGGTGCTCGCGGGGATTGTGACGGGCGGCATTACGGTGCTCGTGTGGAAGCAGTTTGCACTCTTTGGACTTTATGAGATTGTGCCGGGCTTTTTGCTCGGACTCCTTGCGATCTGCGTTGTGAGCAAGCTCGACCGGGAGCCTTCCCCTGAGGTGACAGCGCTCTTTGACCGTGTGGATCGACAGTGACTGTTGCATTTGTTACTGCGTTTGCAGTGCTTTTGCGATACAATGTATTTTGAAGGGGAGGATACGATGGCGTTTACGTTTACACATGTGAATTTTAACGTGCTTGACCTTGCACGCAGCATGGACTTCTATGCGAAGGCATTCGGTTTTCGTGAGAAGCGACGCCTCGAGGCTGAGGGGTTTACGCTCGTTTACCTCTGGGACGGTGTGACGGATTTCGAGCTTGAGCTGACGCACTTGCATGCGCGCACGGAGCCGTATGATCTCGGGGAAAAGGAGTTCCATCTTGCACTTTATACGGATGACTATGCCGCAGCACGCGCAAAGCATGCAGAGATGAGCATTATCTGCTATGAAAATGCGGAGATGGGCATTTACTTTGTTGAGGATCCGGATGGGTACTGGGTCGAAGTTTTGCCAAAAAATATGTGACGAAAGACATTGTTTCGTGTATAATAAGGAATGTATGAAATGATCCGTAAAAGAGGGTGAAATCTTATGGGGAAATTACGGGTGCTGATCGTGGACGACTCCAAGATCAGCCGCGTGATGATTGCTGAAAATCTAAGGGATACGGATTTTGAGGTCTGCGGCATGGCTGCAGATGCGGTGGAGGCACTCAGACTTTATACGGAGGTGCATCCGGATCTCGTGACGATGGATATGAATCTGCCAGATGCCAACGGTCTGGAGTGCAGCAGACGCATTCTTACGGTGGATGCGGATGCAAAGATTTTGATGATCAGCGCGATGAAGGATCTGAACCTCATCACGCAGGGAAAGGCTGTCGGGATTCGGGCATTCCTGCAGAAGCCGGTATCGAAGTCGGATCTCGTGGATACGCTCCACCTGATCTGTGAGTCAGGCGTCAGTCAGGAGTCGGCGTTTCGCGAACTCTATGCCAAGCCGTTTGCGCGGGGACTTCAACAGGGACTCGCAGGCCTTCTCGGCATGGAGGGGGAGGCGGAGATTGAGCCGTATGAGTCACGCTCACTCGATGTGAGCGGCGTAGCGGTTATCATCGGGATTACGGGATTTACAACGGGACGTGCGATTCTCTATGTGGATGAGCCTGTGATCCCACTCTTTGCGATGCACATGCTCGGACGCGCGACTGTGGAAGAGATCGATGATGTCGAGGCGGTGGACGCCGTCGAGGAGGCAGCGAACATCCTTGCGGGACGCGCGACTGTGGAAGAGATCGATGATGTCGAGGCGGTGGACGCCGTCGAGG